>NZ_JBJURI010000045.1:0-40295 GCF_046098255.1 Paenibacillus jiangxiensis | reverse complement strand
CTATTGGTGGCTTGGCTTTAGCCTTTCCAAGCAGGATTTCCACCTGCTAAACTTCACAACCTAAGCTTGGTCGCACCGAAAGTTGAGTTATAAATTCTATCATCTACAAAAATATGACAAAATGACAACTTTATCAGCCATGCTGCCATGGGAGCGCAGTGCGTAGTAGACTATAATAATCCTATCTTTCATAGGGAGGAACGTTTACGATGATTTATTCCGCACTTGCTTCCAGATATGACACCATGAAATATAACCGCTGCGGGCGCAGCGGTCTGAAGTTGCCGGCCATCTCGCTTGGGCTCTGGCATAATTTCGGCGGGATCGACAGCTACGAGAATGGACGCTTGATGGTTAGGAGGGCTTTCGATCTGGGCATTACCCACTTTGATCTTGCCAATAACTACGGCCCTCCTCCGGGCTCGGCGGAGGAAAGCTTCGGCCGGATTCTGAAGAGCGATTTCAGCCCTTACCGGGACGAAATGATTATTTCCACCAAGGCCGGATATCATATGTGGCAGGGGCCTTATGGCGATTGGGGTTCGAAGAAATACCTCGTTTCCAGTCTGGATCAAAGCCTGAAACGGATGGGGCTGGAATATGTGGATATCTTCTATCATCACCGCCCGGACCCTGACACACCATTGGAAGAAACGATGGCCGCTCTGGATCTTATTGTTCGACAAGGCAAAGCGTTATACGTGGGCATTTCCAACTACAAGCCACAGGAAACGAAAGAAGCTGCGACCATTCTTCGCGAATTGGGAACTCCCTGCCTGATCCACCAGCCGAACTACTCCATGATGTCACGCTGGATTGAAGATGGGCTGCAGGATGTGCTGGAGGAAGAAGGGATAGGCTCTATCGTCTTCTCTCCACTTGAAAAAGGCCTGCTGACAGACCGTTATCTGAACGGGATCGCACCGGATTCCCGCGCAGCCGGACCGAGTGTCTTCCTGAAGAAGGAGGATATCAGCGAAGAGCGCATTGCCAAGATCCGCAAGCTGAATGATCTTGCTGCCGCAAGGGGGCAGAAGCTATCGCAGATGGCCCTGGCCTGGGTGCTGCGCGGGGGCCGAGTCACTTCCGCCTTGATCGGCGCCAGCAAGGTTTCACAGATCGAGGATGCTGTCGGCGCACTGAGCAATCTTGAATTTACGGAGCAGGAATTAAGAAGCATTGATGAGATCATTCTTTGATGTAGTAGTTATACAACACCTGTGTGCCTTTATCTTCATAACCGAGCGCGTATAACCGCTCGTAAATGGAATGTGCCAGGGCCAGCCCGGGCGTGTCCAGCTTCATTTCTTTGGCTGACTCCAGGGCGATGCCCATATCCTTGATAAAATGCTTCACAAAGAAGCCTGGTTCAAAATCTCCGGCGATCATGCGCGGGCCGAGATTGCTGAGCGACCAGCTCCCGGCAGCTCCGGTCCCGATGCTGCCCAGTACGGCAGCCGGATCAAGTCCGGAGGTTTTGGCATAGGCCAGAGCCTCGCATACCCCCAGCATATTGGAGGCAATAGCGATCTGATTGCACATTTTTGTGTGCTGGCCCGCGCCTGCCGGCCCTTGCAGGACGATATTGCTGCCCATCTGCTCCAGGATGGGCAGCACTGTATTAAAATCCTCGTCGCTTCCGCCCACCATAATGGACAGCGTCCCGTTGCGGGCGCCGATATCTCCGCCGGATACAGGCGCATCCAGCGCATGCAAACCCTTGGCAGCGGCAGCTTCATGAATACGGACAGCCAGCTGCGGACTGGAGGTGGTCATATCGATCAAGTAAGCGCCGGGCGCAGCACGCTCAATCAATCCGTCCTTTCCGAGATAGATGTCTTCCACATCTTGCGGATAACCGACCATCGTAATTATGACACGCGATGCTGCGGCCAGACTGCCAGGGGAATCATGCCATACCGCCCCCTGCTTAACCACTTCCTCCGCCTTGGAGGCTGTCCGTGTGTATACATGAAGCGGGTAGCCCGCTTCCCTGATATGTGAAGCCATGCTTTTGCCCATGACACCAATGCCTATAAATCCTACCGCCGTATTTTCCGGTGAAAGCTGCATCCTTTTTTTCCTCCCTGCCAAAATATGTTGTTCATCCGAACTATCTTCCATTTATGATCTGAGTGACTTCCGGAACTGGTTTGGCGACATATTCACAAAACGCTGAAACGCACGGTTCAGATTCCGCTCCGAATATCCCACCCTTTCGGCAATTTCGGTGATCGTATAGTCCGTGTCCTTCAATAGCTGCTTCGCCTGCTGAACCTTGAAATTCATTAAGTATTCGATAAATGCGATTCCCGTTTCCTTTTTAAAAAGACGGCTTAAGTATGAAGGGCTAACCTCCACGATTTCCGCGCATTCCGTTAATGTAGGCGTACAATGCGGATGGCTCGCAATATAGCTGCACACCCGCTGCACGATCAGACGTGACGATTTACTGCGGATTTCGCTGCCGATCTCCTGCACAAGCGGAAACAGCGCGCCGATAAACCAGTCATGCATTTCACGGGATGTCTGGTTTTCCTTCAACTGATCAAACAGGTTCACCTTCAGCAGTTCCCGGAATCCCGGCCCTTTGTCCTCCACGGATTGAATAATGGCCGAGAGCAGCACATGATAGCACTGCATCATGATGTCATATGAGTCCGAAGAACGGGCGATCCTGGAGAATTCACGCAGTTCGGCCTCCGCCCGCTCCGGTTCGCCATTCCACAAAGCCTCCACAATTCCGATTTCCTTCTCCCGCGGATAGATGAAAACCGGATTTCGCTCGATAGAGATCATATCTTCATAAAACAATACGTCCTCCGTGTCCAGGAACAGACGGTACTGCAGGGCCAGCTGCGCCTCCCTGAACGATTCCGCCGCCACTATAAGCCCGCCCGGCCGTCCGACGCCCACTGCCGCCGGAAAGGACAGGAAGCGCTCCAGCGATTTGTGAATCTCCTCTGCATAACGACTTACACGCTGCCGGATTTCCCGCGCAGACAGCTCAGTGTCGAATCGCAGCAGAGCCACGGAATCACGGTCATCGATATCGACGATATAACCGTCGAGGCTGCCGCTTTGATCAAGCAGCTCGGCCATGACATTTTTAACCGCAAACACAATGACCGGCCCTTCACTCGGCAAAAAGCGCTTTTTTCTCACCATGTTTTCAACCTTCACCACAAGCACGAGAAACTGCCCGGATAACGGGATTTGATATTTGGCACAACCCTCTTCCAACGTGGACCTGCTCCAGGATGCGCCGGACAGCAGAAGTCTCTGCAAAAAACGGTCACGCAGGTCCGGCTGCATGCGGCGGATGTAACTGTTAAGCGACTCGGCCTGCTCATTCAAATAGCTGAGCGAAGAACGGATATATTCAATCTCATTTCCTGCAGGTGGAGATTCGGCTCCGCTTCTGCGCAAATGCTCCCCGTAACGCAGCAGCTGCTGAATCGGATTATACGCCAGGCGTGATGAGAACCAGGTCAGCAATATGCCGACGAGCACAAAAACCGAAACTGACAGCACGATTAATACCTTGATCCATGCGAGCTGGTCAATCATTTCCCGCTCCGGCAGACGGGAAATATACATTCGGCCCATGGACGATTCATAAAAAGCCGCCAGTTCCTTTCCTTCAGCGCCCTGCAGCACAGATTGGCCGGACCGCTCGCCGCTGGCGGCAATTTGCTTGAGCACCGGGTCGCTCAGAGCGGATTGGCCGGACGCGGCAGGCTGAACCGGTCCGCTGCTGTCCAGTAAAACCCCATGATCCGCATCAAGTATCGTGAGCGTCTGCTTCTCCAGACCGACCGAGTAGCTGTTCAGCTGATTCCGCAATGTGGATTCCTTAATGTGTAGAATGACGGCTCCGCGCGGTTTTCCGAGCCCCATCACCGGCAGTCTGCGTACATACGAGATATACCCGGCCCGCCCCGAATCAGGCAGATATGTCCAGTGGCCTCCCTGATTTCCTGCGAGAGCCGCCTCAATATCCCGTTTGCCGTAAAAGTCCTTCAGCCTCGCAAGCCCGTAATAATGGGAGAGCACAAGCTCCGTCCTGGCATCATAAAAAATCATTTCTTCAATTATACTGTTCGTGTTTTTGCTGAGCTGAAACAGCTGCAGCAGCTCCTGCTGAAGCAAATAATCGGTTGCATAGTCTTCTTTCTCCAGCGCTGTCCGGATCAGCGGCCCGCTCGCCAGTTGGAGCGATTCATGCTCGATATTCGTTAAAATGCCTTCCACACGGTCCTTCAACAAACGGAGCGATGCCATATTATTCTCCTGAAACTGTTCGGTCAGCTTGATCATCGAAAAGTGGTAGTAAGCGCTTCCAGCCAGGACAACAGGTATGACGACAGAGATGCATCCCATCCAGATCAGCCGCCGCAAATAACCGTTGACTGAAAAGCAACGGAGCACAAAGGATTTTGCTTTACGCCATTTACGCTGGATGTCATCCTTCATGGATATCGCCTCCGTATCGTGTCAGAACCAGCTGTCCTTATGTCATTACAGCCATTATATCAGGCAGGAAACGCGCACACACTCCCAAATGTCCAGGCGGGGCAGTGTGAACCGGACGCTGCCGTCTTCGTGTATCCCCTCCAGGACACCGCCCCCGATCAGCCGCTCGATCTGTCCGGCCGCGCTTCCCGCAGGCAGCCGGACCTTCACTTCAATATTGTGCAAGGGCAGCGCCGTGGCAAGCGGCCTTCTGCCCGCTCCATTGACCAGATGAATGAGAAGGCTGTTGTCTTTGCGGAACAGCGTCACCTGCAAGCCCTGAAAGGAGGTCACCGTCACCATGGGCTTCCCGTCAAGCAGAAAATGAACGGCGTTGGAGAAAAGCCTATAATGCTCCTCCAGCTTAAATTCGTGAATCAGCTTGCTTAACGAAAATGGAAAATATAACGTTTTTCCGGCACCGTATTCATTCAGAATTGCCAGGGGCAGCTCCGTCCGTACCACGGGCAGTGAAGCCCGTTCGGGCGGCGCACCGACGCTCTCCAGCGGAGAGAACGGTGGCACAAGGGTGGCCAGCACACGCGCCGAATCTCCATCCGGGAAACAGTAAGTGACCTCTCCCCGATGCGGGATCAGCTCGGTTTCCTCCAGCCCGCTCTGCAGCGGATTGCTCTGCCCTTCGAACCGCAGGTAAGAAGCGTATAGATACTCGCTTTCTCCGCCATCACTGGATATGCCCAGCAGATCATGCAGATCATGAAGCCCCTGTCCATGCTCCGGCTCGGGCAGCTTGCCTTCGACCAGAATACAGCCTCCGCCCCGCACATACTCACGCAGTGAATCTATGAAAGCGGGGGAATAACTGCTGCCTTCCGGCAGAAGAAGGAGCTGCTGCCGCTCCGGCTGCAGCTTTTCCGCCTGCTCGGGCAGCAGCACGTGAAACGGAATCTGCTTGTTGATCAGCGCGTCCGCCCAGCCTTCTGCCGAACGGTCCGCATTCCACAGCAGAACAGTCTGCGCTTCCGGCAGTGCGCCATCCATATACGGAGCCACCTTGGCGGCGTTCACATTCAGCTCCCTGACCGTACGGAGGATGCGTTTGTCCGTGATCGTGTCCGGAATGCCGGTCAGCGAATGCCAGATTTGCCCGCCGTTGGCCGGAATCTGCGCCAGCCAGAAGCTGTACTCCGCAGGTGGCAGGCCGGTATGCCGCCAATCCATGCCCGGGCAGGAATGCACGATGCCAAAAGGGTCCGTCCGACCGGGAACTGAACGCCCCACCTTGATGCTGAGCGCCGGCTTCCACGCTTCGGGAATATGTGTATGCCCAAGGGACAGTATATCCTGCGGCTCCGTGCAGAGCATATCGGTGATCTGCAGCCTGTTCTCCAGATGATCCCGGTAAAGGTTATAATATAGGATCATCGGCACCTCGCTGCGGGTTTCCTTGACCGTCCGGTACATCGCCCCCAGATTGTCATCAAAGCAGCGCGCAGGGAAATCAGATTCAAGCTCCGTGGACACTTCCGGCAGTTCCTTGCCGTATAAGTCCCTGTACTTGCGGCGGCAATGGGCGCAGCGGCAAAAGACATAACCGGGAGCGTTGAAAAACACACCATCGATGTCGTAACGTTGCAGCGCTTCTTTCAGCACGGGAACCGCCACGTCTTCATTGCGATATCCGCCATTGATGCAGGTAGACATCAGCAGGGGCCAGGCCCCTGGCCGCTGTGCGCCGATGATGTCGGGGCTGCCGTCCTGTCGGCGCACAAACCAATAAGGACGCTGCAGGCAGACCGAGTCCTCCGCTTTGCTGAAATCAAAGCGGGCGATAAAACGGATGCCATGCTTATGACAGCTCCGGATCATTTCCTGCAGCAGATCCCTGCCCGCGGGTAAATCACTGTTAACCGTATGGAAAGGAACTTCCGACCGGTACCAGGCATAAATACCGCCGGTATTGAACACCATCGCGTTTGCCCCCAGTTCCTTCATCTGGTGCGCCAGCCTCTCCGGATCAATGCGTCCTGTATCCTTCACCTGCATGTTCGGCTGAATGATCCGCAGCGGCTGGTTCCACCACACGCGTTCAGTATTGCTATCGTCAGGCTGCATTACATCGCTCACCCCATCTCTTTTTTAGATTCCTGAAAGTATAAACTTCTTGGTATAAGCTTCCTGGAATCGCAAGAAAAACTACTGCTAAACGCGGTCTGGCTTCTTTGATTTACGTCGATAGACGTTTTTCTTATTGGTTGAATTGCTCATAGGCTTTCGCCATTTCCTGGTACGCATTTTTGATATCAGGCTGATTATTCAAACGATCCACATAGGCGCGGAATTCCTCCATGGTCGACTGTCCGACAATGGCACGCGTGACCATCGTATTGAACTCATCCTGATACTTCGGCCACGTATCGCGCCAGCCGTCGGAGGTGATCACCCGGTAAGGGTCGATCTTTCCGATCTCATCGAAGCTTTCAACTTCTTTGATTTTGGCATCATTGTAGGCCTTGTCTCCCGAAGCGCTGATCACCTTGCCCCATTTGGCGTAGGCCAGCACACCCGCTCCCTTACTTGTGGTGTTAACCTCCTTGATGCCCTGCTCCGTCAATACCTTCTGTCCGTCAACGATGGTATGGTGCGCTCCTTCAATCCCGTAGTAGCCAAAATCCGTCATCTCCTGGGAGGCTGTCATATCAAAATATTTAAGCAGTTGCTTCACCTTTTCCTCAGGTACCTTTTTGGAAATGTAGAATCCACCGGCCACACCGGTTTCCAGAGCAACCGCCGGATCGCCGTTTGGCCCTGTCATGTTCAAATTCAAAATTTCGGCGTTAGGCTGGCCGGATTTCTTCATCGCCTGCTCCCACTCATGATCCCACCAGATCGGGCGGCCATAGGATGCAGCACGGTTCGTCTTGAACAGTTCCTCCGCCTGGCTTTCCTTCATGACTGCATATTCCTTGGACATCAGGCCATCGGCGTACATTCCTCTGAACCATTCGACCATATCCGCATACTGCGGCGTAAGCCCGGGACTCATTAATCCCCCGTCCTTGTCGTAAGTCGGGTTGTAGACCCCGAACCCGGCCTGAAATCCGGCAGGCGCCGAATTGACGTAGAGCAGGCCGACCGTGTCCTTTTGCCCGTTGCCGTCCATGTCGCTGTCCACGATTTTTTTCAGGGCCGCTTTATATTCATCAAACGTCTTTGGCACAGGAATGTTAAGCTTCTTCAGCCAGTCTTTGCGGATTTTGATTCCACCGTCGACCCGGGAGCGGGAACGTGGCACCGCGTAGATTTTGCCATCCACGGACAAATATTTCAAAGCGTCAGGCGCCAGGTTTTTTTTGAGATTCGGGTATTCGCTCATATCCCCCAGAAAGGGTGTCAAATCCCAAAAGGCCCCGTTTTTAATGGCGGTAATGAGCGTGGGCCTGATCGCATTTTGATAAGCCACAACCTCGGGCAGATCACCGGAGGCGAGCAGCAGGTCCAGCTTGGAATCAAGATCGCCCGACGGAACCCATTCGATGTCAAGCTTGCTGTTCGTGCGTTTCTCCCATTCCTTCCAATAGGCATTGTCCATATCCGGTATTTCGTTATATAAGCCGGCAAACATTTTGATGCTTAACCCCCCGTCATCGCCGGCATCCGCTTTCGTTCCTTTCGGATCGGCACCGCCCCCACATCCGGCCACAAGCAGCAGCACCAGCGCCAGGCATACCCACGATACCCAACTGTTCTTCACCTTCATGTCTGTTATCCTCCTTGTATGCATTGCGAGAATACGCTTACATTTATTCTGTTTAAAATGAGACTTACCCTTTAATAGAACCGAGCATGACCCCTTTGGCAAAATGCTTTTGCAAAAACGGATATACCAGCAAAATAGGCAGCATGGCCAGTACAATGGATGCCATCCGGATCGTTTCCTGCGGTACGACGTTTTCATCGCTTGCTCCGGCCTGTGCGACGGCCACCGAATTGGAGTCGATGACAAGTGTCTTGATCAAGAGCTGCAGGGTCCACTTGCTGGAATCCGATAAATAAATAAGTGCGTTAAAATAGGCATTCCAGTGCCCGACCGCAAAAAACAGCGTAAAGGTCGCGATCGCCGGCATCGACAGCGGAATGACGATGCGCATAAACACCTGAAAATCCGTGCAGCCGTCGATTTTGCCCGAGTCCTCAAGCTCCGCAGGAAGCGATTCCAGAAAGCTTTTGATGACGATCAGGCTCCAGGCGTTGGTCAGGTTGGGCCAAATCATGGACCAGTAGGAATTCAGCAGGCCCAGCTCTTTGACGAGCAGATAGTTCGGGACGATGCCCGCACTGAATACGAGCGTAAAAATCACGAGCCCCATCATCCATTTATGGCCTGGCAGCGATTTCTTCGTCAGGCCATAGGCCAGCGTGAACGATACGATCAGATTGAGGATGGTGCCGACCACGGTGATGAACACCGTGCTTTTCAGTGAATTCAGAAAGCTGTTCGTTGATAAAATGTACCGGTACGATTCCAGCGACCATTTTTCGGGAAACAGGTAAAACTTCAGGGGCACATACACCTGCGGATCGGTGAATGACACGCTGAACACGTACAAAAACGGAAAGATGCAGGCCAGCGAAATCAGCATGACCAGACTGTAATTGACCCAATCAAACAGTGTCAACCCCTTCCTGCGTACGACAAAGCTCATGGCTCCTTCCTCCTCTATCATGACACAGATGCATAACGTCCGGCATAATTACCGTTAATATATTCCCTCATGCCCGAGCCTTTTTACGATTCGGTTAGCCAGCACGATCAGCATCAGGCCGACAAGCCCCTTGAACAGTCCCACCGTTACACCAATGCTGATTTTCCCCTGCAAAATGCCGTACGTATAAGAATACGTGTCGAACACCTCGCCCACATTGCGCACCAGCGGGTTCATCATAAGCAGAATCTGCTCAAATCCGGTGTCAAACATGCTTCCCAGACGCAGGATCAGCAGAATGATAATGGTGGGGCGAATAGCTGGCAGTGTGATATGCCAGATTTGCCGGAAGCGTCCTGCTCCGTCCACTACTGCGGCTTCATAACGCTGTGGGTCCACCCCGGCCATGGCCGCCAGAAAGATGATGGTGCCCCAGCCCGCCTCCTTCCACATTACCTGTGCCGTCAGCAGGCCCCAAAAATAGTTGGGATCGGATAAAAACGAGATCGTTTCGCCGCCGTTTGCGGCAATGAGCTTATTCACAATGCCCACGTCCGTGGAGAGCAGAAAGAACGTCATGCTCGCCACCACAACCCAGGAGAGGAAGTGGGGCAAATATACGATGGACTGATTGAAGCGCTTGAACGATTCATGCCGGATTTCGTTCAGCATCAGCGCAAGCAAAATCGGCAGCGGGAATTGGAAAACGAGCGCAATGATATTAATAGCCAGTGTATTGCGCAGCATGATATAAAAGCTCGAGTTGGCGAAGAGATCAGCGAAATGCTTGACTCCCACCCATTCACTGCCCGTAAAGCCGAGAAACGGGTTGTAATCTTTAAACGCCAGCAGCAGGCCCCACATCGGAGCGATCTTGAAAATCAGAAAAAAGAGCAGGCCCGGCAGCACGAGCAGGTAAATGGTGCGGTGCTTCACGATGCGGGCAAGCAAGCTGCCGGTCCGGTCTTCCTTGGCGTCTTCACGAATGAAAGCCCGCGAGTTCATCATGTTTGATTCCCCTCTTTCACAGCGGCCCCGGCTTCGGGAAATTCAAGCACGACCGCTTCATAACGGTCCAGTTGCGGTACGGTTAAACTGAAGCCCGCTTCACCCTCACCTTTCGCCCGAATGGCTATTTCTTCTCCCGTATGGAGTGAATAGGCGCGTTCCGGCGGCTTGATTCCGTTAAAATGGAATTCCATTCGGTGCATTGGTATCGCTTTCAAATAAGTGGTGCCGTTAAAGCCGGATAAATTGATCAGTTGCAGCAGACAATTCCCGTCAGGCAGGCGGTTGAAGAACAGTTCCACGCTTTCCGGAATATCCGTCTCTACCTTTAGCGGTCCGGTAAAGCTTGTCAGAATGTCCATTACCGCATGTTTGTGATCCTCAAAGCCGTGCTTTGCATACTGGGTTCCGGGATGCCAGGCATAATATACTCCCGCCCCTTCCCCATGGCGGTGAACGATCCCCAGTCCGGAAGACTGGCTGGTGCTGTGGCCGTACGCACGCTCGGGCGGCCCAAACGTCGAAGGCTCTACATAAGGCATGAGGCTGACGGCCTCATCCGGATCGAAAACCATACGTGCAAGGCCGGTGCTTGCCGTAATCCAGTGACGATCCTTCAGGCTGGGAAAACGCTGCTCATCCGACACGTCCAGATAACCGGCCAACCGGCTGTCTGTGCTGCCCGTATATGAAGCCTCAAACAAGGCGGACAAGGTCTCCTCGTCTTCGAGAAAGCTGCAGCCCGTCGCCAGTATGGATACGCCCTGCCGCTGCAGATTGCGCAGAATGTCCCGCAAACCGGCGTCTGCCTGCTTCAGGCCCGGCAGAAGGATGACCTTGGCCCCGGCAAGCACTGCCTGCTTCGCCGGAATCTGCTCCTCCACGATGGTGTCGAACAGCACATGCGACTCCTTCAGCATTTTGAACAAACCCTTATACTCCTTGGCAGCTTCCGGCGCTGCGGGCTTGATCAGCACAACATCCGCCATTGAGATCAGGTTGCCGAAGACATCTTCATGCTCGGCGTGAAAGCGGAACACCTCTTGCACGGCAGGGAAGCATTTCCGGTCCGGGTAGTCTGCAAAGGCGCCGATAATGCAAAAATCCAGGCCGGAGCCATTCGCTATATTTTGATAGAGCCGGATTTCATTCTCCTGCGGGGACACCCCTGTAAAACGGTAGGTCAGATCGATCGCATTGATGCTGCAGTTGCTGACCAGCTTGTCGTCCCAGCTCTGTTCAACCGATGCCACATTCTCCGATGCGGAGTATAGCCACAGCGGGTAAGGACGGGTCAGCGACGTGTTGGATTCCTTGCGCACAATATCGACCATGTACGGATGATATGTGCTGATGGCGACATCCGGCCGTTTGGCTTTCACAAAATGATGGATTTTGGCAAGAATGTCACGGGAGGTTTGTTCCTGAAACTTGCGGTACACCTGATGCAGCGCATGCCCTGGTCCTGTGTAGTCCGCAAGTTCCTCACCGCACAGCTCCCTGAAGCGGCGGATACAGTTGCCGCAGTAACAGGGACCGTAATGATTGCCGCTGTAATCCCAGTGCTGATATCCGAACATGTTGAAGAAAATGCCGTCCACCTCGTAGCGGTTCAGCACCTCGCCGATGCTTGCCAGCGATTTCTCCTGCTGGTATTCTCCGTTCAGACAAGTATGAACGATACCAAAATAATTGACCTCGCGCCCTTCCCGGTCCCGGTAAAACCATTCCGGGTGCTTGGCAAAAAGCGATTCATGCGCCTTGCTGAAATCAAATCTTGCGATCACCCGTATGTTATGGGCGTACGCCTGGGTGATGACCTCTCCCAGCAAATCCTTTTTCAAATAAGGTGTTACCACCTGGTGCTCCAGGCCGGACGGGTAAAAAGCGAAAATCCCTCCCGCATTGATCATCAATGTGTTTGCACGGAATTGCTGCAGCTCTTCCATTAAAAGCCCGACATCCAGATCCGCGTCCGTTTCACGGAGATTGTTCTGAATCAGGCGCAGCTTGTTTGCTGTCCACCAGCTCATGCGTTTCATCCTCCCTCTGGCTGCGATACCTTCACTCTATACCTGACATTTCAGGCAGAACAGGGACATTTTTTGCTTCAGACCTGCAGGCAAAAATTGTCCGTCATACAGATTGCGGAGAACAGCCGAATCCTTATGCTGCAGCAGCAGAGCCACTGCTTGCCGGACCATAAGCAGAGGACGTGAAGGACAAAAAATGTCCGAAGTAACCCACAGTACCGTTGATCCGGCACAGGACTACTTGCAGTACTGATCCTTTCAGATTTCCGCGAAAGCTCAGGTTTTCAAGCCGATCGTGCGTCCGCCGGAAATCTAACGGGTGTAGCAGCTGCTATTTTACGAAAAAAGACCTTTTTCAAACTCTAACGGTCGTGATCGACGTTATTTGCCTTAATCTAGACGAAAATACCCCGATCAAGCGAAATAGGCGCCGTGGCAACCACTAAAATTTGAATTCAACGTTCTTGGAACCAATAGCGGTTGTGGTAACCGTTAGAATAGTTTTGTGGTTAGAAATGTACCTTGTAAAATTTGTTGCAACGCTAGTGGTAAAAAAAACAGGTATTTCTCACAATTAACGTCGATCCAGTCCGTGAAAACTCTCAGAATAGACTTGGGACAGACACATATTGAAGAAGCTATCCCTCCAAAGTTATCGTGTATGCTTACTCCCCATTTAAACGTCGAATAAAGTAGAGACAGCGACAGCGGCCCAATGAAGAGAGAATATACACCAAAAAAAGGCCATAGAGCGGGAAAAAGAGCGAGTATTGGTGGAACTGGCCACCGCTACTCGCTCTTTTCAATCATAAATAGTTATTTTCGTAATCGAGGTTGCTTGCTGTCATTCGAGCCCCCATTTACGGATGGACTTCTTTTTTCACTTTCCTTTTTACTCTATAACGTACCCGATTATTGAATCGTGATCTGCTGAGCCGTCGAACTGGTCGCGCCTTGATCATCCGTCACGGTCAGCTCAACCTGAAATGTTCCTCTCCGGTCGAATTTATGCTTGGCCGTGACACCGGATGCCGTATCGCCATCCCCAAAATTCCAGCGGTAGCGTATGATTTTCCCATCCTCGTCATAAGATGCGCTGGCGTCGAACTGCACTCTCTCCTTCCTTGCGGCTGAAGCTGGGAGGACAAAGGAAGCAACCGGCTTCTTATTCACGGACGGTTCTTCCGGCTCCTGGGGCTCTCCTGGCTCTTCTTCCCCGGCTCCCGCCACGTACAGCTTGCCCGGTGTCTCAATTTCCGTTTCATTCCCGGCGCTGTCCCGGACGGTGATGACAATCACTCCACCATCCAGCACCAGGGAAGCGGGCGTCGTATAAGAGCCCTCATAATGCCCGGCTGAGGTTTCGAGCAGCGGGATTCCCGTCCGTTCTGTCGAGCTGACCGAGAGCGGAAGCTCTATACGGAAGGATGCGTCCAGTCCCGGTTCGCTGTCGAAGGAGACCGCAACTGTTTCTCCGGAAGTGATACGCACATCCTCTGCCGGTGACAAATTCCCGATTTCCGGCAGAGATCGATTCACCACGATGCTTCGCGTAACGGCGGTTGTATTGCCGGCCAGATCGGCTGCCTCTACAGTCACCGGATTCTCGCCGCTATCCAGGAGAATGCGCTGGCTGAAGCTGCCGTCGCTGTTAATGCTCACCTCTGAACCGTTCACCGTAACCGTGCCTGGATGCTCATCAAGTACGGTGCCTGTTACCGTAAAATCCCCGGCATTGGTTTGTTCCCCGTCTTCAGGGGAGATGATCGTGACGACAGGAGCCTCCTGATCCAATGTAATGACGACCGGCTCCGAACGGTCCGTCGTGCCGCCGCCATAGACGGCAGCCTGAACGGTCAGCGCATTCGGACCGGCATGAAGCTCCACAGGCAGGCTGAACTGCTTGTTCTCCACGATGGCCGTTCCGGCCGGTTCATCGTCGTTAAACAACTGGATCTCCACGCCATCTGCCGGAGAAGTCCCCGTTACCGTAAGCTGTGCTTCATTGGTATACGTATCGGTGACCGGAGTGGAGATCACCGGAACCGGAACTGAATTTTTGACAATAGCCCTGATCATATAGTTGCCGTCGTCCTCGGGAGCAGGAGACCAGGAACCGCTGACGCGATACCAGCTGCGCAGGGCATTGGGACCGTTCTCGTCTGTTGCAAGTCCCGGTGCCGACAGACCAGCTAGGGTCTGAATGTACACAATGTAGAAGTCGCCTTCCACGATAACCGGATCAGGGATGTCCACCGTTGTCCACTCTCCATTGCGAAGCGCCGTGCCGTCATATGGTCCGGCAAGCAGGCGTCCCGGACTTCCTTCCTCACCGGATGCGTCATACACCGCATACTGGAATGCCGTCCCGCCCGGTATAGGCCACGACGTATCCCAGAAACGGAAGGATGCTCCTGTAACCTGAACGGTATCCGTTTCAGGCGTCATCCGGACCGCCCAGGCATTATTCGCTGCATTAAATGAGTGGGCGTTCTCTGGTGTTCCGTCATCATAGGCAATTTCACCCGCATAACCGATGAACGGTTTCAGCGCTGCCGATGCATCTACAGTTTCACCACCTGGCACATCAACAGTAAATGAAGTACTGAAATAGTCATGCGCGCTGATCGCCAGCGTATAGCTTCCTTCCAGCACATCCAGGGCAAATGAGCCGTCTGCTTCCGTGCGCGCCGGTGCCACATTGGCATCCTCAAGCACGGTTACCGTTGCGCCGACAATCGGTTCGCCCGTGACTTCATTCGTCAGCACGCCATGGATAAAGCCTTCCGGAATCTCTTCCAGGCTGAAATTTACGCGTGTCGGAGCCTCATTCGAGATCGTCACCTGTTTCGTTTGCGGATAGTATCCATACGCCTCCGCCTTCAGCGTAAAATCGCCGGAAGCATGAAGCATGCTGTACCGCCCTGTGGCCGAATCGGTCTTCACGGAGCGCTGCGTCTCCAGCACGGTTACGGTAGCGCTGGCCGGCAGGCTTTGCAGGCTGATGCCTCCAGCCTCTTCCGCCGGTGTTTTGGCCTGGGATTGTTTGAAATCCGTGCTGCTGGTAACCGAAATTTTGAACAAAGGAGTAATATCAGCCGCTTTTTCCTTATCGGATGCACGATCAAAGGTAATACTTTCCGTATCCTCAATACCCGCTGGAGCACCAACCACCCGGAAGTCGTCAATATACCAGCCTGCTCTTACAACAGAGCTGTCAGTCTCAACGCGGAAGCGGAATTTCACTTCACTTCCGGTATATCCGTCCAGATTGTAATACACCGGACTCCACTGTTTGCCTCTGTTACTGTCCGAGAACTGTCCCAGAACAGACCAGGATTGTCCATCATCATTTGAAATCTCAACATATCCGTGGTCATAACCGGTCTCCAGTTCAAACCAATGGTTAAAGAATAAGACTGCGTCATCAATTTCGGTCAGATCGACAGTCGGGGAATACAGTGAGAAATCGGCGCTGTTTTCATAATTGCTGTCCAGATCGGTCCCCCACACATTCGGCTCCGATACTGCGCTCGCAGGACCAAATTCAGGAATTCCTCGTTCCCATTCGTCCCTCGTCCCCGAATGTGTCCAGCCGTTATCCGACGGTCCGTCAAAGGAATCACTGTACAAGATAGGAGGAACCTGGACGGACACAACCGCCTCATTGGACAAATCGCTCAAATTGCCGCTGTAATCCTCGGCAGCAACCGCATAATAGTACGTTGCTTCTCCTACGGATAACGCATCGGTAAATGTCAATCCGGAAGTAATTCCGATCTGTTCATAATCGTTGTTATCATAGGTGGAGCGCAACACGCTGTACTGTTTCACATCCTCATCCGCCGGAGCTGTCCAGTTAAGCTTCACATTGCCTATCGGATCGGCCGTGGCCGTTAACCCCTCTGGAGGACCCGGCGGCGTATCATCAGGGAGTTGTACAGAGAAGTCGTCAAGGTACCAGCCCTCTCTCTGTGTAGATGTATCGCTCGTCAGGTTGAACATGACATAGACATGCTGCCCCGCATAAGGCTGCAGATCCACATATTGTGTAACCCATCCCCCGCTGCTGCCCGTAAAGGTCATCACAGGCTCAAAGGCATAGTCGCTGTCATCCGATGCAATGTAGAGCGTAACTTCGTCCATATTTTGCTCAAGATCATACCATTGCTTGAAGCTCAGGAGTGCGCCTTCCGAGCTTTCGGTGAGATCAATCGGGGGTGCCGCCAGATAAGCGTTCGCATTGGCCTTGTATGTTCCTTCAAGATTAGTGGCAAATACCTTATCCCCCGAGTAAGCTGATTCCGGGCCGCTCTCCGGCTTCCCCCATGCCCATGTGCTGTTTTGTCCGCCGCTGTTAAAGCCCTGGACGTCCGCCTCAAAATCCTGAACATACCCGGGCACAACACCTGAAGACACAGGCACTTGATAGACAGGAGAGCTGAAGCCGTTATTCCCGTAATCATTAACCCGGATATAATAATCGACGCCTTCAGTCTCGACAAGAAACTGGGGAATGGTGCCCACGTATGTACCATCCTTGCTGTCGCCCGCCGCCCGTTCCATAGGCACATATACGTAATGCTCCGTCCCGCTGGTTTTCGCATAAAGCTCAACTGCAGTAACTCCGATATTATCCGTTACCTGAGCGGTAATGGGGATATCCACTCCTTTATATGCGGCAGCTACAGGTGTATGGTGCAGCACCGGCTCCTCCAGATCGTCCCCGCCTGTAACCACTCTGCCAGACACCGATCCCAGTTCATCCGCCACCGAGCTCACCGCATTCAAGGCATTAATAATACCGTACCCGTACCCGTTGTTAGGCGCAGAAGGGAATTGGCTGTCTGTGCGCGGCAGCGCAGAATTCATAATAATTCCCTCAAGATCATCCACGGTCAGTGAATGATTGGCCTGCAGCAGAAGCGCGGCAAGTGCGGTTGTATGCGGCCCCGCCATGGATGTTCCGCTATTCAGCGCGTATCCGCCACCAGGCACGGAAGAGCGGACATTTACACCGGGCGCGGAAACCTCCGGCTTGATTTCACCATATGGAGACGGCCCCTGCAGAGAGAAATCCGCCAGATTTTCATCGATATCCGTCGCTCCTGTGGCGAACGATTCAGGATAATTGGCCGGATTCGCTACCGAGCCGGGCCCTCCTTCAATTCCTCGGCTTGGATCTGTATTGCCTGCCGAAAATTCGGGAAAGATTTGCGCATCCCGCCACGCCTGCACTATCGGCCGGAACCATTCGTCCATCCCGGGGCCGCCGCCCCATGAGTTGTTGATGACATCGGGAGCCATCTCCGGGTGCAGATTGCCCTCGGAGTCGACAGGGGCAAGCAGCCATTGCCCGCCTTCCAGAATAATGGCATCGCTGGTGGACGGATTGAAAATCCGCACGGCAATCCACTTGGCTCCAGGCGCAACACCGATATGATGTTGCCCGGTTTCCTCGGCCCCGACCATCGTACCCATCGTATGCGTCCCATGGCCGTTCGTATCTGCCGGCAGATCAGCACCGCTATGAGGATCGAACCAGCTCAGCTCAGGATCTGTAATATTGCCTGCCGCATCATATCCACGCCACTTGCTGCTCAGTGCAGGGTGGGAGAGTTCTACCCCGGTATCCATATTGGCTACCACGATTCCCGTACCATCAATGCCTTTTTCCCATACTTCGGGCGCATTGATCTGAGCAATATTCCACTCCACCGTCTCGGGGTCCACCTCAGTGGTTTTTGCTCCAGCCGAATCAACAGCTGAAATACGATCCTCATCCAGTACAGCCGGTGCTCCTTCTGCGGAGCCCGCTGTTCTCTTGGTATCAGCCTCAGCCTCCGTTTCGTCTTTGATTTCGGCCGTGCCGGGAGCCGGGGCATGCAAATACCGCGTTTCGTTCGGCAAAATTTTCTCCACTTCCGGCTGCAGGGCGATTTGCTCCATCACTTCCTTGGTGCTCGTAACCGCCATGGAGTTCACGATAAAGAAGCTTTTATATTCCTGAACGCTTCCCTTGGCCTGCTCCTTCTGCAAAAATTCCTCCAATCCGTACTGCGTGCGGGAAGCCGTCTCACGAAGCGAACTGACTACGGAGCTTCTTACGGAAAGCTTCGCTGCAGACGGGGTTTCACGCGCCAGCGTCGATCTCTGCAAGGCCTTCTGGGATACGGCCGCGGTGTCAGTTTGTTCCTTCATTTTGACCAGATAAGTCACGAATTTGTCATCTTCAAACTGCTGTGTCAGCTTGGGAGCAACCTTCGGTTCGACCGCAGCAGCCGAGGAACCGGATTTCATGCTCAGATAAGGACTTGCGGGCGTCTCGGCATAAGCCGGCTGTATAAACGTAAATGTCATGAGGATGGCCATTCCAATGGTAAAGGGCTTGTTTCTTTTACGGAATTTAAACAAACTTCTCCACTCCTTTTACTCGGATTATGACGAATGACATGTAGCGGCGTGCAGGTCGTTTTTTGCTGGACCACCTCCTTCAATAATCTATGAATTTGTCCAATAGAGTTGAAGCATTGAGAGCCGATCGTGGAGGGGACATGCTGAGAGAAGAAAAAGAAGAGTTGAAAAAAGCTGAAAGTTTGGAGATAAAAAGAAGTAATTGGAAAATTAAGTTACGTTAAAGTCAGTATAGTTATCATACAGGCACCAGGCAAGCTCTTTTTTGGAAATTTATATGTTTTTGATACTTTTTTCTCATTTTAAACTGATTATAAAGACCTATAAAAAGGGATTTTCCTTCATTTTACTCTCATTTTCCATAAGGATATATGACGAAATAAGGCTTCCTTCACGCAAATTCTCAGGGCGCGATGGAAGCCGAATAGAAATTTTCTATCTTCATTCGTTATTTTCTATAACATCATCATGCCATTGAAATAACCGTTAAACAAACTTGAATTTTAATCAACGTATCCGGTATGTGCGAGGTTCCTCCACTTGCACGGCACTCTTGGACGAGCTCTGTTGACGAAAAGCCTGCAGCGCAGACGCAAGGCCTCCCTTTCTGCGGATATACAATATTCCCGCCAGAATGATGCCCGTTCCCACAGCCATGATCAATGTAGTGAAAACCGTTAACAGAAACGTCAGACAAAGAACCACCGAATCTCCATTGCGGAGACGCAAAATTTGCATAAAATGATGCCGCTCACTCATATTCCAGGCTACCATCATTAGAATCGGGGCCATGCTCGCCAGCGGGATAAAAGACGCATAAGGTGCAAAGAGCACAACAATAAGCAGCACCACCACCCCATGAATGATGCCTGAAAGAGGGGAAACAGCACCGTTTTTAATATTTGTAGCTGTACGTGCGATGGCCCCTGTGGCCGGAATTCCCCCAAACAGCGGGGTCACGATATTGGCAATCCCCTGACCGATCAGTTCCCGGTTGCTGTTATGCCGTGATCCGGTCATATTGTCTGCCACAACGGCGGACAGCAGGGATTCCACGCCCCCCAGCAGCGCGATCACCAGCGCGGATGGCAGCATCATCAGCATCGTCTCCCCCGTCAATGTGGGAATATGCAGTCCGGGAAGTGCGGAGCTGATAGCTCCATAGGCCGAACCGATCGTGGCCACCTTTCCCGGAAACAGCCAGACCGCGGCGGCGGTCGACAAAGCCAGCCCCACCAGTGAGGCTGGGATTTTGGGCGCATACTTCGCCACAAGCAGCATGGCTGTCAGGCTGAGGCTGGCCGTCAAGATGCTGTACAGGTTAAACGAAGGCAAGCGCAGTACGATTTCCTTCATGCTCAAAATAAAGCTCTCATGCCGGACGATGCCCTTCAGCCCGAGAAACCCGGCGATCTGGCCGCTGAATATGGTCACCGCAATTCCGCTCGTAAAGCCTACCGTGACCGGCAGGGGGATAAAGCGGATCAGGCCTCCGAGCTTAAATACTCCCATCAAAACAAGCAGCACGCCGGCCATAAGCCCCGCGATTAACAGATGCTCATATCCATACTGCATCACGATCGCCAGCAAAACGGGAATAAACGCTCCCGTGGGGCCACCAATCTGGAACTTTGACCCACCAAGCAGCGAAATCAAAATACCCGCTATGATCGTGGTATACAGCCCGTATTCAGGCTTCACTCCCGAGGCGATGGCAAAGGCCATCCCCAGCGGCATCGCCACGACCGCTACGATTAATCCTGCTGCCAAATCTTTGCGCAAACTGGCTGCACTGCAGTTCTCGTATCTTCCCATCCACTTCATTCCGTACAACCTTCTTTGTCTCTTTTTTAAGAAACCGAAGGACCGGCTCCCGGCTCCTAAAAGCCAACTTTCAAAATAACACTTCCCCCTGTGTATCACTGTGATTTATATCACACCAACAAAATAAATAACCAGAGTTGACACCTTCCACACATTACCATTAGATTTAAACCTGTAACCGTCTTTCCGGACGGAATGGATTCCAAATACGCAATGACCTGCAGCCGCAAACGACGAGCCTGCGTTTTTTATTTTTTACATAATATGAAAATAGAGGGAATTTTGTTCCGTGAATACAACATCCGTATTTCTGGGACAGCAGGCCCTGTACCGTCATCTCGTGCGGCTTCCGGCTGGACACCCTGACAATCCATTGCCGTACCATGAGACGGGCCATCCCGCCCTGATTCCCTGATCGAGAGGTACGTCCTCTTACATTATGGTGGGCCAGCCTGGAAAGATATCCTTGAAGTGGAGAATGTAGCCAAAATCTTCGACAAGTTGGAGGAAACCGCTGCAGACAAAGTCAACTTTTTTAATATCTGATTTCAAAAGCAAAGGAGAGCGGTGTTGGTGATTCATTTGGAGAGAACCGCAGGCCGGATCCGGCTTGTACTGGATGCTTATTTTATGGGCGAGGACGTAGTCGTGCTGCTGTCCGGGGGCGACCGTCCCCATCTGGGGACCATCACCGCGGGCACGCGGCTGGAGCCGCTGCAAACAGTGCAGCTGCAGAACCACAAGGAGTTCTACATTACCGAGGAAATCGCCGTCCGCCTGCGCAAGCAGTTTCGCAGGAATTTCGCCATCTGCTGCGGCGCGCATTTGGACAACATTACTGCCGAGGAGATCAAACATCTTACAGAAATGGGCGTGAGCCTCGGGGATGAATTGATCATGCTTTTAACGGCCTTCCGAGAGAAGTCCCCTTCCTCTATAGGGAGGGGATGAATATCGGCCAGGCGAAGTCTGGAAGTTATTATTGCCCTGTTCTGTAGCTATTTGATATAATCAGTCTTATCTAGATATAAGGTTGGTGTGTAGATGAAATTAGACTCAAATAATCATTCAGTGTTCTCCCTAAACTACCATCTTATCCTTTGTATCAAATATCGTAGAAAAGTGCTGACGGATGAGATTTCAGAGTATGCGAAAAGCATGTTTGAACGCATTGGAGCAAACTATCATATTGCAATAAGCGAATGGAATCACGACCACGATCATATCCATGTGCTTTTCAAGGCGCACCCCAACACGGAACTATCGAAATTTCTCAACGCTTATAAGAGCGCTAGCTCTCGTCTTATCAAGAAAGATTTCCCCGATGTAAAAAAGAAATTGTGGAAAGAATATTTCTGGTCGCAAAGTTACTGTCTGATTACCGTAGGCGGGGCACCTCTAGAAGTATTGAGAACCTATATTGAGAATCAAGGGATGGAGGCGAAGGCCCCATGATCCGATGTGTCAAAACAACGTTTCAAGCTTCCAAAGCCGATCTTGACAGACTGTTTGCGTGCAACAGGGTTTCAGCCGAAATCTGGAACCAATGTCTGTCTATCGCCAAGAACCATTCCCTGCTGCATGATGGAAAATGGATTGGAAAAACGGAACTTCAAGCCGCCTTGAAAAATCAGTTTCCCCTGCATTCACAGTCTGTACAGGCAGTTTGCCATAAATATCTGTTTGCCAGAGATAGCGCCAAGCAAGCAAAAAAACAGGGCTTGCAGACCAAATACCCCTATAAAAACAAAAAGTACTTCAACACGAAATGTAGGCAAATCATTCAAATTAGAGGGCAACACGATCCAATTAAGTCTGGGTATCCAAAACGGTAAGCGTCAGCAACCGATCCGGATAATCGTTGCCGACTTGCCTGATGCAGAGGTCAAAGAAATCGAACTGGTGTACGACCGAAAACTGATGGTTTCCATGAGTTACGAGGATGGGAAAGTGGCAAAGGTAAACGGTGGCAGCGAGGTGGCAGGAGTGGATCTGGGGGAAATCCACTCGATCGCGGCAACGACCACCGCAAACCAGTCGATCATGATCACGGGAAGAAAAGCCAGAAGCATTCATCGGCTTCGCAACAAGAAGCTGGCCGAAATCCAGAAGCGGATGAGCAAATGCCAAAAGGGCAGTCGGCAATGGAAAAAGTACAAGAAAGCCAAAACCTACATCCTCGGCAAAAGCGAGCGTCAACTCCAGGATGTCATTCATAAAACAACCAAGCAATTTGTTCAGTGGTGTACGGAAAATGACGTCAAGGAAGTCGTTATAGGCCAAGTGGAAGGCGTACAACGCCATACGAAAAAGAAGAAAAGAAAAACCGTCACGCAAAAGTTATCCAATTGGAGCTTCGGAAAGATCCGGAAACAACTCGAATACAAACTTGAAGAACATGGAACAAGCGTGAAGACGATAGAGGAAAGCTACACAAGTCAACAATGTCCTTGTTGCGGTAGAAGGAAAAAGACTTCTACAAGAAACTATACCTGTTCCTGCGGCTATGAAGAACATCGGGACGTTCATGGAAGCAAAGGAATATTGTCCAAATATCTGCATGGAGAAATCCGATATTTGGGCGAAACGAAATCGATCAAGTATCTACGGATCGCTTAGATTAGCGAGAAGTAGTAGACGGTGAGTTCCCACCCACTTGCAAAAGTGTTGCTTACTGAACCACCCCGTTAGATTTCCGCTGTTGGCAGCGAAAGCAAATAGCCAACCTATTTGTTTGCAGAAAGTAACGGTGTGGCTGGTAAGAAACCCCTACTTCTAAGTCAATCGTAAGTAGGGGAGGTTCATAAGAGGAGGCCAATTGTGAAAAAATATGTAGAGTTCGGGATCGGAAACAAATGGTTTGTTCGGACCGAGTTCGAAAGAGATGACGGCCACGAGATAGAACATAAAGGCATTTTTATGCCTAACAAGGTTGAATCCCTCTACATTAGAATTTGGATTAAATATACAGTTATAGTAATCGACTCGAAAGAAGGCATTAAAAAATATAAAAAGCCGCGTAAAGCTTTTAAAATCCTTTTAGGCATATCTGGATATGGTTGAATAGTCAATTCAAAGTTTTTCAATATGGATGAGAAAATACAGCCTTCATTTTCATTTAGAGTTCATGCTCGTGTCTGCCTTCATCGAAGAGGAATGTAAATGCTCATCTTCATCCGGTCCGGATAACGCGAGCCCCGCACATCAGTTACTTCGAAATCCGGCCCTTCCCGCCGGACATAGTTCGAGTTCGGCAGCCACACCCCATATATGTACTTCCTTACATTTTGCGTATCGTCCGACGTTCCGTCGATTTTAAATTCGGCATACAAACCCTCCGGCAGTTCAAAGCTGACCCAGTTTGAATCAGGTGCTGGCACCAGACTGTTGGTAGCTTCGCCGATCACAAATGAAAATTCTCCGTCATCCTGGAAATCGCATGCGATGCCGTATGAAAAATCAGGTGCAGCCTTATCCGGGATCTGCAGAAAATACTGATTCATGCCGAAATCATGATAAAAACCGGGAATTTCCGCAAAATACCGTTCATCCTCCAATGTCGTTTTATAGCGAACACCCAGAATAGGAGTGCTATTGAGATGCACCAGATTTGGCTTATTCATCTTCATTTCTCCTTTGACCGTCAGCTCACGGAACTTCAGAAAATCAAGCTTAGTTTGACGTGGAATGCCTGGCTCCGGCTCAGCCTTCCTGTACCTTGCAGGTGTAAACCACAGAACTGTTCAAACGCCCTCGTGAATGCTTCCTGGGACTGGTATTGATAAGATAAAGCCGTATCCAGGATAGCTGCATCCGTGTTCCGCAGCACGGCAGCCGCTTCCGTCAGCCTGCGTTTGCGGATATATTCTTGCACCGAAAAACCGGATATGGCCTGAAACAGTCGTTGAAAATGAAACGGCGAAAATCCCGCTTGCCCTGCGATCTGTTTGATGTCCATGGCTTCCTGCAGATTGGCCTCCATATAGTCAACAGCAGACTGGATGCTTTTGTAATAGTCCATGCCTTCAACCTCTCTTTCATTTCGCTGTATATGTGCATATTGTACGATAAGCGGCCGCGTTTTTTTTGATTTATTGTGCTTATTTTTAATGAACACTTTTATGAACAAAAAAACTGCCTACAAGCTAACGATGCTTGATAGACAGCCTTTTACCATATTCAATTTACTCTTCCTGCCCGCTGATGCGCTTCAGAAACTGCACTGCCCGCGGACTGGTCGGATTGCCGATCACCTGCTGCGGTGGCCCTTGTTCAACGATAGAACCTCCGTCCATAAAAATGACTTTGTCCGCTACATCGGCGGCAAACTTCATTTCATGTGTCACGACCACCATCGTCCGCCCCTCGGACGCCAGCTGTTTCATAACCTTCAGCACTTCACCGACAAGCTCAGGATCAAGAGCTGAAGTCGGCTCGTCGAACAAAAGCACTTCAGGCTCCATCGCCATTGCCCGGGCA
Source organism: Paenibacillus jiangxiensis (assembly GCF_046098255.1). NCBI lineage: Bacteria > Bacillati > Bacillota > Bacilli > Caryophanales > Paenibacillaceae > Paenibacillus > Paenibacillus jiangxiensis. The sequence continues at coordinate 15,355 of NZ_JBJURI010000045.1, read as the reverse complement.
ATACCTACCCGCTGCTGCTGCCCTCCGGACAGCTGATGCGGGTAGGCGTCGGCCTTTTCAGCCAGCCCAACCTTGTCCAACAGTTCCAGAGCCCGTATCCGGGCTTCCGTTCTATCCTTCTTCTGCACGGTCACAGGCCCTTCCATCACATTCTGCATTACAGTCATGTGTGGAAACAGGTTGTACGACTGGAACACCATGCCTGTTTTCTGGCGCAAAGCCAGTACATCTTCCTTCTTCAGCTTCGCTCCAAAGCTGAGCGACAGCCCTCCCAGTTCAAGTGTCCCCTGATCAGGAACCTCGAGCAGATTAAGACAGCGCAGCAGCGTTGTTTTACCCGATCCCGAGGGACCGATAATAACAAGCACCTTGCCCTTTTCCAGCGTCAGGTCTACTCCCTTCAGCACCTGCAGCGGGCCGAACGATTTATGCAAATTTCTGATCTCGATCATCGGCACCCCTCCTTATTTGACTGTGTGACGGCCTGTCCGTTTTTCGAGATAATTCTGCAGCGCAGACAGCACCGAGCTGAATGCCAAATAAATCACGCCGGCTTCAGTGTATACAAGCAGCGGTTCATACGTAGTCGCTGTAATCTGCTGTGACGCGCGAAACATCTCTATATAGGTGATGGTGGCTGCAAGTGATGTATCCTTCACCAGGCTGATGAAGGAATTCCCGAGCGGAGGCACGGATACACGCGCAGCCTGAGGCAGAATGACACGGCGCAGTGCCTGCGCCCTCGTCATGCCCAATGAGGAGGCTGCTTCCCATTGCCCTGTCGGAATGGACTGGATTGCTGCCCGGAAAATCTCCGAATTATATGCCCCCACGCTCAGTGTAAAACCGATGATGGCGGCAAGAAACGGATTCAGCACAACTCCTATGGAAGGAAGGCCGTAGAAAATAATGTACAACTGTACCAACAGTGGCGTGCCGCGGATAACCCATACGTAGAAGCGGGCGATCAGGTTGGGGATCTTCCAGTTGGAGAGCCGCACCAGGGCGGTAGCCAAAGCTAAGATCAAGCCAAGCGCAAAGGAAATAAGCGCCAGCGGAATCGTAAAAGCGACCCCTGCTTTAAGCAGGGGCCAAAAGGAATCGATTAAAATCTGTATTTTGCGATCGTCCATTAGCCAGACATCCTTTTACAGTCAATTCGCAGTCCTTTGTGATCATCCATAGATGAATCCGAACCTTATTTTGAAACATCCTCGCCAAAATATTTCTTGGAAATGGTCAGATAAGTTCCGTCAGCCTTCATATCTGCCAATGCCTTGTTTACAGCCTGCACCAGATCATCATTGCCTTTGTTGAACAACGCCGCGCTTTCTGCAGCGTTATCTGCTTCCGCAACCGATTTAAGCGGCACATCCGGACGTTGTGTCTTCAAATCCAGGAAAGACAATCCGTCATTGACAGTCGCGTCAACACGCTTGGAGAGCAGCAGGTCGATCGCCTGGTTAAAGCCTTCCGTGCCCACGATTTCAGCGCCGTTGCTCTTCGCAATTTCCGTCAGATTGCTCGTCAGCGATTGTGCGGACTTCTTGCCTTTCAGATCGGCAAAGCTCTTGATATCATTATTGTCCTGATGCACGATCAGCACAGCTTTAGAGACGATGTACGGATCGGAGAAGTCATATTTCGCCTTCCGTTCATCATTAATGGACACTTCGTTGAATACGACGTCAAAACGCTTGGCATCCAGACCTGCAAACATACCGTCCCATTGGGTTTCGATAAATTCCGGCTCCACGCCGATACGCTTGCTCACTTCCCGGGCAATATCCACATCAAAACCTGTCAGATTGCCTGCTGCATCGTGAAACGTAAAAGGAGCGTATGTGCCTTCGGTACCGATCCGCAGTTTGCCACTCGCTTTCACGGCTTCAAGCCCGCTTTGCGCTTCGTTATTGGCCGCTTCGCCGCTGCCTGAAGCTGTGTTATTCGAAGCCGCATTATTGGCATTGCCGCCGCATGCCGCCAGTAAAACCATCACAAATGCCAGCATCAAGGTCAACAGACTGAATTTCTTCATATCCTTCACTTCTCTCTTTATTAAATATTCTAAATACGGGACAATCCCGGCAAAATGAATAGTACACTATTAAATTGTCAGAGTCAATCAATTTATTATAATTCCCATCTATTTAGTAAGAATTATAAACATCCATACATACTTCAAAAAAACAGCCCCCAGGGAACTTAGTCCCTGAAGGCCTGCCTTTTGCATTATTCCGTTACGACTCCGTGCAGTAGTACGGGAGCTTCCGCATGGTCCGCAATGTGCACATTCGCATAAATTTTTTCCAGCACCTCGTCCACATTCTCCCGGTTGGAATGAATGGTCATCAAGGATTCCCCGGCTTTAACGCTGTCGCCGATTTTCTTGTTCAGCATGATGCCGACCGCCAAATCAATTTCGGACTCCTTCGTGGCGCGGCCTGCGCCGAGCAGCATCGCTGCCGTGCCGATTTCGTCGGCCACCATCTCGGATACCACGCCGTCCTGCCGCGCCGGAACCTCAATACGGTAGGCCGCCTGTGGCAGCCGCTCGGGATGATCCACCACGGACGGATCTCCACCCTGATTGGCGATGAACTCCTTGAATTTCTCCAGCGCGCGTCCGCTGCGGATTGCTTCCTTCAGCTTCTCTTCCGCTTCCTCCAGCGAATCGGCCTTCTGGGCCAGATAGACCATCTGTCGGCCAAGCGCCAGACACAGTTCCTCCAAATCCTTCGGACCCTGTCCCTTCAGCGTATCAATCGCCTCCTGGACCTCAAGTGAATTTCCGATTGCAAAGCCGAGCGGCTGGCTCATGTCCGAAATGACGGCCATCGTCTTGCGGCCAACGTTGTTGCCGATGCTGACCATCGCTTGGGCCAGTTCCACGGCCTCTTCGGCTGTCTTCATGAAAGCGCCAGCGCCTGTCTTTACGTCCAGCACGATGGCGTCCGCGCCTGCCGCGATTTTCTTGCTCATGATCGAGCTGGCAATCAGCGGAATGGAATTGACGGTTGCCGTTACGTCGCGCAGCGCGTACAGCTTCTTGTCAGCCGGCGTCAGGTTGCCGCTCTGGCCGATGACCGCAATTTTATGCTCATTCACCAGCTTGACGAATTCGTCCTTGGTGATTTCCACATTGAAGCCTGCGATTGATTCCAGTTTGTCGATCGTGCCGCCGGTATGTCCGAGCCCGCGCCCTGACATTTTGGCCACCGGGATATCCAGTGCCGCCACGAGTGGAGCAAGCACCAGCGTCGTCGTATCGCCTACACCTCCGGTGGAGTGCTTATCCACCTTAACGCCTTCAATCGCGGACAGGTCGATCGTTTCGCCGGACTCTACCATGGCCATTGTCAGATCCGCCCGTTCACGGGCGGTCATGTCCCTGAAGTAAATCGCCATAGCCAGCGCGCTTACTTGATAATCCGGAATCTGGCCGTTCGTATATCCATCGATGACGAAACGGATTTCCTCGGTGGCAAGCTCCTTCCCGTCCCGCTTCTTTTCAATGATGTCTACCATTCTCATCATGAATTCTCCTCACTGTGTGAAAAAATGGACGGATCAATCCGTGCGCTTTGCGCTACTCCAGAGTGATCGCGGTTTCCAATGCGACCTCCATCATGTCGTTAAACGTGGTCTGCCGTTCAGCGGCAGTCGTTTCTTCGCCTGTAAGCAGGTGATCACTTACCGTCAGGATAGTCAGCGCATTCACCCCATGCTTGGCAGCCAGCGTATACAGCGCGGTTGTTTCCATCTCTACGCCAAGCACACCGTGGGCCATGAGCTTTTCCACGACGGATTTATCGTCACGATAGAACATATCGGAGCTGAAAATGTTGCCGACATGCATGTTCAAGCCCTTGGCCGTCCCCCGCTCATAAGCTTCCTTGAGCAGATGGAAGTTCGCTATTGGCGAGAAATCGTAGCCGCCGAACACATGCCTGTTCATGCTGGAGTCCGTACAGGACGCCTGCGCCAAAATCACGTCGCGCACACGGACATGCTGCTGCATACCACCGCACGTGCCGACACGGATCAGGTTGCGTACGTCATATTCGGTAATCAGCTCGTTTGCATAAATGCTGATGGACGGAATGCCCATGCCCGAGCCCTGCACGGAAATTGGCTTGCCGCGGTAAGTTCCCGTAAAACCGAGCATTCCGCGCACCTCGTTGTAGCAGCTCACATTCTCCAGATACGTTTCAGCAATATACTTGGCACGCAGCGGATCGCCGGGCAGCAGAATCGTTTCCGCCACTTCCCCTTTTTGGGCTCCAATATGTACACTCATTGAGCGTTCCCCCTTTAGCGGATTATAAAATAAAAAGATAATTCTACTTTAACCCATTCGGAAAGCTGGTACCACTTTCATTAAAGGAACAATCCGGCCATGGTCGCCGACAGTACACTTACCAGCGTCGCCCCGTACAGCAGCTTGAGGCCGAACCGGGCCACCTCGTTCCCCTGCTTGCTGTGCAGTCCCTTGACCGCACCCGCAATGATTCCGATAGAAGAAAAGTTGGCAAAGGAGACCAGGAAGACCGAAACGATACCTACCGTACGTTCGGATAGCCCCGTCATTCCGGATAAATTCAGCATGGCTACAAACTCGTTGGATACCATTTTGGTAGCCATAATGCTTCCGGCCGGCACCGCTTCACTCCAAGGCACACCCATGATGAATGCGAAGGGAGCAAAGACATAACCGAGCAGGTCCTGAAACGAAAGGCCGAAAATGCCTTTGAATATGCCGTTAATCAAGGCGATCAGAGCCACAAATCCGATCAGCATCGCCGCCACCGTGATGGCCACTTTAAAGCCGTCCATGATATATTCGCCCAGCATTTCAAAAAACGACTGCTTCTCTTCCTCTTGTACCTCCAGCATATCCTCTTCCGGGGTTACGGTGTAGGGGTTGATAATCGAAGCGATCATAAAACCGCCGAACAGGTTCAGCACAAGCGCCGCCACAACATATTCCGGCTTGATCATCTGCATATAGGCGCCCACAATGGACATGGATACCGTAGACATCGCCGACGCGCAAAGCGTATACAACCGATGACGCGGCATCAGGCCGATCTGCTTTTTCACCGAAATGAACACCTCGGACTGACCAAGAATAGCGGACGCAACTCCGTTGTAGGACTCCAATTTGCCGAGACCGTTCACCTTGCTCAGAACCAAACCAAGATAGCGAATGATAAAAGGCAGCACCTTGATGTACTGGAGAATACCGATCAATGCGGAAATAAATACGATCGGCATCAGCACGGACAGGAAAAATGGCGGGTCCGCTCCCTCGTTCGCCAAGCCGCCAAACACAAAATTGATCCCTTCCGCTGCATAGGCCAGCAAAGCCTGAAATACGGACGCGAAGCCTCCGATTAATATAGACCCTACCCGTGTATGCAGAAGTACGAAAGCAAGCACAAGCTGCAAAACTGCCATCACAACCAGAGGACGGTAGCGGATCCGGCTCCGGTCACTGCTTGCAGCATAAGCCATTCCAAAGACAACCAGCAGACCCGCAATCGCGATGATGTATTTCATAGGTTCTCTCCTTAGCTCCTTTTACAGATCGATTCCTGTCAGTACAGCAGCACCGCATCTGCCTGAATCGACCTTCATAACGGATTAATAGAAAGCTGTGGACTGCCCGCCTTCCATAATTTTCACGCCCGAGCTGGCTCCGATCCGCGTCGCTCCCGCTTCGATCATTCGCTCCATATCTTCCCGGCTGCGCACCCCGCCTGAAGCCTTGACACCCACTTTGTCGCCTACGGTTTTACGCATCAGTGCCACATCCTCCGGTGTTGCTCCTCCAGTGGAGAAACCTGTGGACGTTTTCACAAAATCAGCTCCCGCTTTCACAGACAGTTCACAGGCACGAACTTTTTCCTCATCTGTCAGCAGGCTGGTTTCAATAATAACTTTAACGAGCGCCTTGCCAGCCGCAGCCTCTACAACCGCCCGGATGTCCCGTTCAACCAGCTCATCATTTCCATCCTTCAATGCGCCGATGTTAATGACCATGTCCACTTCGGTCGCTCCCTTGGCAATCGCATCCCCTGCCTCAAAAGCTTTAACCTCGGAAGTAGAAGCACCCAGCGGGAAACCGATTACGGTGCATACCTTCACATCCGAGCCCTTCAACAGCTCTGCCGCAAGAGCTACTCTTGCCGGATTTACGCATACAGACGCAAAATTATATTTCTTCGCTTCCTCGGCCAATTGGCGGATTTCCGCTTCCCTTGCATCCGCCCGCAGCAGCGTGTGGTCGATCATTCCAGCCAAATTCATCTAAACCGCTCCTTTAATCAATTCTTTGAAAAATCATTTCCCAATTCGTTCAAGCCTATACTAACACGCATTTGAACATAAGTAAATTGAGTTATGAAATTTTGTTCAGCACAAACAATGAGAACACAGAAAACGCCGCATTGCTGCGGCGGATTAATGCGACGGCGGCTTTTCCACGGTCAGGTTAGCAGTGCCTGGGCGGTAAATTGATCCGTAACCAGTATATTGGCATAACCCCCGACAAGCGCTGCCCGGATCGCGTCAATTTTACGCTGTCCGCCTGCGACCAGGATCGATTTCTCTTTCTTTTTTAAATCAGCAAGGTCAATGCCCACGGTACGGTTGTTAAGCTCCTCGCTGCATATGTGCCCGTCCTTGTCAAAAAAACGCGAGCAAATGTCCCCCGCGCCGGTTTGCTGCAGATGAGCCTGCTCTTCCGCGCTGAAATAACCGAGCCTGAACAGCAGCGCATCCTCCTTGACGGTTCCCACTGTGAACACCGCGATGTTGGCTTGCTTGCCCAGCTCGATAATGCGGCGGATGTGCCGGTCCTCTTCCACCACCTGCTTCAAAGCGACGCTGTCGAAAATGACGGGCAAAGGCAGGTAACGGGCAATCGTGTGAAAGGCATCGGCGAACAGCTGCACGATTTCGGCGGCATATGTATTGACATGCGAATGGCTGACTCCACCCTTGAGTTGCACAACCTCAACTCCCCGCACCGACTTGGACTGGAGCTGCTGCGCAACCGCATGCATCGTTGTTCCCCAGGTTACGCCGATAATGTCTGAATCCTGTACCGTCTCATGCAGGAAGTCAGCAGCCTTTTTGCTGATATGCTTTTGAATCACCCTGTATTCATTCTCCGGAGAGTAACAGACCAGCACCTGATCAAGGCTGTAGGTCCGCTTGACCTCTTCCGCAAGGGCATCCAGGTCTTCCAGCGGATCGATAATGCTGATCCTTACGAATCCGCGGTCTTTGGCGTACTGCAGCATTCGGGACACCGTGGGACGGGACACTCCCAAGCGGGCGGCGATGTCCTGCTGGCTGTAATCCGACAAATAATAAAGACGGGCTGCTTCTATGCTCAGCCTCTGCTTCTCGTTTTCCATATATTCAACCTACTTATCTACAAATAATGATCTATCACTTCAGACGATCTATATTATACCTTTTCTCTCTTCTGTTTACGATGCCCCTACCCGGCTTCTTTTAAGGCAGAAAATGTACATCACATAGTCGTTTTTCTAATCAGAATCCCTGCAAAATTAACAGTCATTACATATATTTTACAAAATTCTAGAAGTCTTTTTATACTTCCCCATTAGCATGTTCATTGTAATTATTACATTTTGGGGAGGAAAAGATGAACACAAAAGCGCTCAAGATATGTCTTTCTCTTGTCTTTACCGCCAGCTTATTCACAACCGGCTCCGGCTCCACTCATGCTCTGGGCGTCAGCGAAGCGCCAAAAGCCAAAAATGTCATTTTGCTGATTCCGGACGGAATGGCTCCGGATGCAACAGCCCTTGCCCGCTGGTATCAAGGCGGAACTCCGCTCGCACTTGATGAAATGGCCAGCGGTCTGGTCCGCACACACTCCGCGGACGCTGCCATCGCCGATTCGGCGCCGGCAGGCACCGCCTTTGCGACCGGGCATAAATCGCATACAGGTTATGTAGGAGTGCTTCCCGATGTTGCGAACATGCCGGGACAAGCAGCTATTGCTGCGGAAGACGCCAAAAAACCGGTCGCCAGCGTCCTGGAAGCCGCCAAGCTTGCCGGAAAAGCTACGGGTATTATCGCCACCTCCGAGATCATGCATGCAACTCCGGCAGATTTCAGTGCCCATTACCCGGACCGCAGCAATTACGATGCACTTAGCGAACAGCAGGTTTATAACGGAATCGATGTCGTCCTGGGTGGCGGAAGCTTGTACTTCACCCCGGAAGGACGCAAAGACGGCGAGGATCTTGTTCAGGCTATAAAAAGCTCCGGCTATAATTATGTAACTACTCCTGCAGAGCTGGACGCATCCAATTCCGGTAAGCTATGGGGCCTGTTTGCGCCAAAGGCGATGGACTATGACATGGACCGTGATCCTGCAGAGCAGCCAAGCCTTGCAGATATGACCAAAAAAGCGATCGACGTGCTGTCTCGCGATGAAGACGGTTTCTTCCTCATGGTAGAAGGCAGCAAGGTGGATTGGGCAGCCCACGCGAATGACCCGACAGGCATCATCAGCGATGTGCTGGCCTTCGATGAAGCTGTAGGAACGGCTCTCAGCTTTGCCAAGCAGGATGGGAACACTGTTGTTCTGGCCGTGACAGACCATGGCAACGGAGGACTGACGATCGGCAGCGCCGACACGACAAAAACTTATGATGAAGAGCCTCTCTCCACCTTTATTGGCCCCCTCAGCAAAGCCAAATTAACGGGTGAAGGCCTTGAAGCCATGTTGAACGAGGAACGTTCAAACGTGCGTGAAGTAATGGAGGAGTATTGGGGAATTACCGATCTGACCGATGCCGAAGAGCAGGCTATCCGTGAAGGGGAAGACTCCCTGAACTATATTGTAGGTCCGATGATCAGCAAAAGAGCCCGCATTGGCTGGACTACCGGCGGACATACTGGCGGAGATGTCATACTTTACTCTTACCTGCCTGATAACGAGCGTCTCACCGGCGTCCTGGACAACACGGACATCGCCAAATTCATGGCAGCAGCCATTGGAGTAGATCTGAACGCGGCGACGGACAGGCTGTTTGTTCCGGCAAGACAGGCGTTTGAAGCCAAGCAGGCCCAGGTAACATTGAACGAGGAAGATCCGCAAAATCCGGTTCTGGTAGTAACCAAAGGTTCTGACACTTTGAAGCTCCCTGTATTCAAGAACATAGCTGACCTTAACGGACAGCGCACCTCCCTTGAAGGTGTTGTTGTATACAACGGCGAAAATGTTTTTGTTCCTCAGCAGGCTGTGGATCTCATCAAATAATGCCAGAAATTAGTCAACCCTCTCGAATCAAGCCGTGTCTTATCGACACGGTCTTTTTGTGCTGGTTTGGCTTGCATTCAAAGGATGGTTCATTAGCGAAACGTCACGTATACGTACGAAAGAGTGCCCCAAATCAAGGAGCTTGTGGGGCACTCTTTTTGCACTATTATGCTGTTCATGCTCGGATGCAGATTCGTGAAACGGACATTTCTACATCAGCAACGGCTGGTTTAACTTCTGCTTCTTCCCATGGAACGGAAAATCAAGCTTACGATGGCAACCAACACAATCGCTCCGATCAGAGCTGGAATGATGTAGAAGCTGCCGATGACTGGACCCCAATGGCCCAGAATCAGACTGCCCAGCCAGCCGCCGATGAAGCCGGCGATAATGTTGCCGATAACCCCACCCGGAATATCCCGGCCTACGATCATGCCAGCCAGCCAACCAATGATACCGCCTACGATCAATGCCCATAACCAACTCATGTGGTCTCACCTCATTTAATTTTTTTGGTCGTTGTGATCTATTATTAACCAAACACAATGATTTGTAACACAACTGTTGTCAACAGCCTAATTTTACCGATTTATTCATCGTATGCGCATAACGGGTCAGGTAGAATTCATATCAGCGGTTGACCTCCTCCTCTCTTCTGGTACACTGAAACCAATTCCAAGATGCTGCGGAGAACTGGTAAAGAAGAGAGGAGGAAGCCCATGGAATGCAGAACAGGCTGTGCGGCATGCTGCATCGTCATCAGTATTTCATCCCCCATTCCCGGCATGCCTCAAGGCAAGCCCGCTGGCGTGCCGTGTGTGCAGCTTACAGAGAACGGGAAGTGCAAGCTGTTCGGCCGATTGGAACGGCCGGCGGTCTGCAGCGCGCTGCATGCATCCGAGGAGATGTGCGGAGCTACAGACGAAGAAGCCTACAAAATTCTGGCGGAGCTTGAAAAGCTGACACAGCCCAATTGAATAATACAGCAGCCCCGATCAGACATCTGACCGGGGTTGCTTTTTCATAGACTATATGCTCTTATGGCCTGGAACAGATAAATGATTTGGAAGACAGGGTACAGTCCAGATCAGCCGGGTCAGAAGCAGGGCAATTTCCTGCGGAGGAAGTGACCTGTCCGTCGTAAACCAGTGCTGGATCAAACAAAGATTGGACGACAAAGAACAGATGTGGACACCGGCATGGCTGGATTCATCCCGACGCAGACGGGCATGATCACAGCTGAAGATAGAAATCGAATTACTTGATCATAACGCCGACAGAGATCGCTTCCTTGATTCCATAAGGAGCGGTCTTCTTTTTTTATTTAGTTAAATCCTCCTTCCCTGCTTGTTCCGGTGACAAGGGCCTAACACACTGCATATGATGCCAGTGACGATGACTTCAGAAAGGAGAGAGCTGTTTGAAAAAGAACAAGAGCACCGTGGGAAGCAGAAGAAAAAAGAGGCCCTACTTCATTGATAATCCCCATATGAATGAGCTGGATTGGTTAACACCTGCCAAGAAACCGGATATACAGGTCCATGCCGTAACCGCGCCCCAGCCCCCTGCAGCCCCAGTCCCTTCGACCACACAAGCTGAGGCGGCAGAGCCTCCCAAGCCTGAATCAGCGAATAGCCTCCCTGAGATCCAAGTATTACATGATAAAGTCGCAGCTAAAAAAGAAGAATCATCAGACATAGCAGCAGCCATACAAGAGCCGTCTCCCGCTTCCGATCAGGCTGTTCAAATACATGAGCTGCTTGAAAGCAAAAAGGCACCCCATGTGAGCCAGGGCTTTATATACACTGACGATATCAGTGAAGCAGCTGTCACCGGCAGCAAGATTGCCCCCGGTTCCATCGATTCGAGCAAGCTAAAAAAAGAGATCATCCGTACGGAGCATTTGGAGGATTATGCCGTCAGCAGCATCAAAATTTCTGACGGTGCGGTAACTCCGACCAAAATCGCTCCGGATTCCCTCACAGGGGATCATCTGGTGGACGGAACAGTACCCGGTCGCAAAATTCAGGACCGATCTTTGGCAGGCGACAAGCTCAAAGATGGGAGTATCACGCAGGAAAAGCTCGCTGACAAGGTTATAGGGGGAGATAAGATTGCTGACCGCTCCCTGGAGAGCCGGCACTTTAAAGACTTCTTCATAAGCCCGGAAATGCTGAAGGATCAATCCGTAACTTCGGATAAAATAGGCAGCGGAGCGATCCGGAATATTCATCTTGCGAATGAAGCTGTAGATAATTCCAAGCTGGGTGAACAAGCGGTCACGACTTCCAAGCTGCGCGACGGCGCCGTCACCGATGCAAAAATTCAGCCAGGCAGCATCACCGCAGAACATCTGGCGAAGCATTCCATCACCGCCTTTCAGCTGGCTCCCGGTTCTATCAGCAAAGAACAGCTGGCTCATGGCATTATCGGGGCCGAACAGCTGGCGAATGAGCTTATCGGGCCAGAGCATCTGAAGCAGGCCGCCGTTCAATCCGGACATATCGCTTCCCAGGCGATCGAACGCCCCCATCTGGCTGCGGGCAGCGTCGGACAGGAACAGATCGGCACCGGGGAGATTAACGACCGGCATTTGGCTGACCGCAGCATTTTATCCACCAAGCTGGCGGATCAGTCGGTCGGCTCCCTGCAGATTGTAGATCAGTCCATAACCTCCTCTAAAATATCGGACCAGAGCATCCTGCCGCAAAAAATCGCCGATGAAGCGGTCCATAGCCGTCATATCGCCAAAGCGGCGGTGGAAGGACGGCAGCTGGCGGAGGGCGCTGTAACTTCCGAGCATTTACAGGAGGCTGCGGTTCAGTCCCGGCATATTGCCCCCGCTTCAGTTACTACGAACAAGATTGCCTCCGGTGCTGTAACGAATACAACCCTGGCTGCGGCCTCCGTCAGCGGCGAGAAAATTATATCTGAAGAGATATCTTCCGTTCATATTCAACCTGCGGCAATTAAAGAAGTGCACTTGGCAGCCAAAAGCGTAGGACCGGCAGCTCTGCAGAGCGGTTCAGTGGGACCGGGGCATCTCGCCCCCGGGGGCATTCGCACCGAGCACCTTACAAACGGCAGTGTGGGCACACCCCAGTTGAAGCCGCATTCAGTCACATCGGAAATTTTGGCCGAACATTCTGTGCAACGCGGGCATATTGCAGATGGATCTGTTTTCTCGCAGCATCTTCAGGACCATGCGGTAACTTCATTGAAGCTGTCGCCGGAAAGCGTATCTACCGACAAAATCAACGACCTGGCCATTACGGCAGAGAAGCTGGCGGAAAACAGCGTAACGGCTTCCAAGCTGGCGACTCAGGCCGTACAGTCCCAGCATCTGGCAGAAGCAGCAGTGCAGAACAAGCACCTCGGGGAAGAAACGGTTGATTCCTCTCATTTGAAGAAGGCTTCTATCTTCTCTCATCACCTGCAGGATCATTCCATTACGGCCCTGAAGCTGTCGCCGGAGAGTGTGTCAACCGATAAGCTTAACGACCTGTCGGTCACGACATCCAAATTGGCCAATCATAGCGTAGACTCTCAGAAATTGGCATCCGATTCTGTACAGTCTGCCCATATTTCCGGTCAGGCCGTGAAAAGCAGCCATCTGGCCGAAAATGCGGTTACCGCTACGCATCTTGCGCCGGGGGCCGTTCTATCCAGGAATATCCTGCCGGGCTCTGTACAGGATCTCCACCTGGCCGACAATTCGGTATCCGCTTCAGCTTTACAAGCAGGAGCGGTAACGGGGAACGCGCTTTCTGAGGGAGCTGTCGAGAGCCGGCATCTCGCCGAGCAAGCTGTCCGGTCGGATCAGCTTGCCGACCAATCTGTTTTAGAGCGTCATTTATCCCCCGGTTCGGTTCATTCCGCCGGGCTTGCTCAGGCAGCAGTCCAATCGGAGCATATAGCCCACAATGCCATTCATTCGGATCATCTGCAGCCCAAAGCCGTACTGGCACGCAATTTGGGAGCCCAATCCGTCTCCGAGGAAGCGATAAGGGATAAGGCTGTTACGTCAAGCAAGCTGGCCGATGGCAGTGTAACCTCAAGTAAACTGGAGCCTCAATCGGTACAGGATGTACATTTAGCCGAACAGTCGATACAAGAAAGCCACCTTGCTGCACAGGCCGTTCATGAACACCATATTGCAGATGAATCCATCCGTTCGGAACATCTGCAGGCGTCCTCTATCCTGGAAAATCATTTGGCTCCCGGGTCAGTAACCGAAGCTGCAATCCGTCCCGGAAGCATCACCGGAGATAAGCTGGCCGCCGCTACGATTACAGGACGGCATATCGCAGTGAACAACATCTCGGGGTTCCATCTCGAAGAGCATACGGTACAAAGCCGGCATATGACCCCTGAGTCTGTACAGTCAGAGGCACTGGGCAAGCAGGCCGTATTAGCCGATCATATCGCTCCCGGGGCAATTCAAAGCGAGCATCTGCAGGAAGGCTCAATAATGGCAGAGCATATAGCCAGTGATGCAATTAACAGCTCTGCATTAGTTGACGAATCCGTCATCTCCTCCAAGCTTGCACGGAAATCCGTGCGAACGGTCCATATCGAGGAAGGGGCTGTTCATACAGAGCATCTGGCAGACAAAATTGTGCTAGCCGAACACCTCGCGCCGGGCTCGGTAGATTCCAATCATCTGCAGCCCTCCTCGGTCCTGGAACGCCACATCACTCCGGGAGCGATAACGGAAGACGCACTGCAAGAGGGAGCCGTTTCTTGGGAGCACTTGAACAGCGGACTTCAGGGGCGCCTCATTACTGATGAGGTCGACGGAAATCAGATCAAGGCCGGGGCCGTTTCTTGGGAACACTTGGGCGGCAAACTTCAGGAGAGTCTCATTACTGATGAAGTCGACGGAAATCAGATCAAAACCGGGGCTGTTTCCTGGGAACACCTGGCTGGCGAACTCCAGGATGACCTCATTACTGGTGAAGTCGACGGAAATCAGATCAAGAACGGAGCTGTTTCTTGGGAACACTTGGCCGGTGAACTTCAGGAGAGCCTCATCACTGACGAAGTCGATGGAAATCAGATCAAAACCGGGGCTGTTTCCTGGGAACATTTGGACGGCAAACTTCAGGAGAGCCTCATCACCGACGAAGTCGACGGAAATCAGATCAAAGCCGGAGCCGTTTCTTGGGAACATTTGGACGGCAAACTTCAGGAGAGCCTCATCACCGACGAAGTCGACGGAAACCACATCAAAGACGGAGCCGTTTCTTGGGAACATTTGGACGGCAAACTTCAGGAGAGCCTCATCACCGACGAAGTCGACGGAAATCAGATCAAAACCGGGGCTGTTTCCTGGGGCCATTTAGCCGAGGAGCTTCAGGATAGCCTCATCACCGATGAAGTCGATGGAAATCAGATCAAGGCTGGAGCCGTTTCTTGGGAACATTTGAATGACAAACTTCAGGAGAGTCTCATCACTGACGAAGTCGATGGAAATCAGATCAAAACCGGGGCTGTTTCCTGGGAACACTTGGACGGCAAACTTCAGGAGAGCCTCATCACCGACGAAGTCGACAGCAGCCAAATCAAAGCGGGGGCTGTTTCTTGGGAACACCTGGCCAGTGAACTTCAGGAGAGCCTCATCACTGACGAAGTCGATGGAAATCAGATCAAAACCGGGGCTGTTTCCTGGGGCCACTTAGCCGAGGAGCTTCAGGATAGCCTCATCACCGATGAAGTCGATGGAAATCAGATCAAAACCGGGGCCGTTTCTTGGGAGCACTTGGATGGCAAACTTCAAGAGAGCCTCATTACTGATGAAGTCGAAAGCAGCCAAATCAAAGCGGGAGCCGTTTCTTGGGAACACTTGGATGGCAAACTTCAAGAGAGCCTCATTACTGACGAAGTCGACAGCAGTCAGATCAAAGCCGGGGCCGTTTCTTGGGAGCACTTGGATGGCAAACTTCAGGATAGCCTCATTACTGACGAAGTCGACAGCAGTCAGATCAAAGCCGGGGCCGTTTCTTGGGAGCACTTGGATGGCAAACTTCAGGATAGCCTCATTAC
>NZ_JBJURI010000044.1:0-43266 GCF_046098255.1 Paenibacillus jiangxiensis | reverse complement strand
AACATCGTAGCGTGATGGACCGAATACCGTAGGGAGGGTTTGCCCCGAACGGGATGCGTGCCGCATCGAACGCTTGTAGAGATCCAGTCAGACCTTTCCTACAGAAAGGCAGCGATCGTCGAAACAAGAAGCCCCCCGCCTCTTCAGGCGGTGGGAACATTCACCAAATGTAGACAATATCCCACAACAGCAGCCTCCTAAAAAAACAATGAATGCATAATGCCATAACTTCATGATAATCCTCCTTTGTTGAACGCAAAAAAACCACACAAATGACCAGTAAGGCCTTTGTGTGGCGAAAAATAGAGACCAGTCTCCAGAAAAGTCCACATCATCCAAATAGGTTTTAGATATTCCGTTTCGGTAACAAGTATAGAAGCACACTTTGATCGTTGTCAATCACGATTTCACAATGCGTGAAGTGGAGGAAAATCAAAAAAGAACCTGGACAACTTTACCAGGTTCTTTGTATTTGCACATGAACAAATGCGATGATATAATCAGATCACGACTGCGCACGATCGAACAGACATAAAAGTCGTATCTTACACTTTAATGTTACCACGCCGGCAAACTCATGTCAAATGTTTTTTTCTCATTTTAATGGTTAGGAGAGATGTTGAATGAGTTCTTTGGTTCTCGGTTTTCAGGAAATGGAAAAAACACAGCTTATGCTTGTTGGCGGAAAAGGGTTAAATTTAGGGGAATTATCAAAAATTCAAGGAATACAAGTACCAGAAGGATTTTGTGTTACAACCGTGGGATATCAAAAAGCCATCGCACAAAACAAAACGTTTCATGCTTTGCTGGATCAACTAACCATGCTGAAAGTAGAGGACCGAGATCAAATTGGTGAAATCAGCAGGCAGATTCGACAAATCCTTATGGAAGCAGAAATTCCTTCCGATGTGGTGAAAGCAGTTACTCAGTATCTCTCCCGGTTTGGCGATAAACACGCTTATGCAGTGCGTTCCAGTGCGACTGCTGAAGATTTACCGCATGCCTCTTTTGCCGGTCAACAAGACACCTATTTAAATATCATTGGCGTCGATGCCATCTTGCAGCATATCCGCAAATGTTGGGCCTCCCTGTTTACGGATCGCGCGGTCATCTACCGCATGCAAAATGGATTTGACCACAGTCAAGTTCATTTATCCGTTATCGTGCAAAGGATGGTTTTCCCACAGGCTTCAGGGATTTTATTTACCGCTGATCCGATGACTTCCAACCGGAAGATGCTGTCCATCGATGCCGGTTTTGGGCTTGGAGAAGCACTGGTCTCCGGCTTGGTATCTGCCGATGGTTATAAAGTACGGGAAGGGGAAATCGTCGAGAAGAGGATTGCAGCCAAAAAATTGGCGATCTATGGACGAAAAGAAGGCGGAACAGAGACTCAGCAGATCGCTCCTGAGCAGCAAAACACTCAAACCATTACGGATGAGCAAATTTTACAGCTGGCACACATCGGCAGACAGATCGAAGCTTATTTCGGCCAGCCGCAAGATATCGAATGGTGTTTGGCTGATGATACCTTTTATATTGTCCAGAGCCGGCCCATCACGACTTTATACCCGATCCCTGAAGAGAATGATCAAGAAAATCACGTCTATTTATCTGTTGGTCATCAACAAATGATGACAGACCCCATGAAACCGTTGGGATTGTCTGTTTGGCTGTTAACGACTCCTGTACCCATGCGTACAGCCGGTGGAAGGTTGTTTGTTGATGTTGCACCTAGGTTGGCTACACCAGTCGGCCGGGAAACTTTATTAAATACCGTGGGATCCGATCCGCTCTTCAAAGACGCACTTATGACCATAATCGAGCGGGATTTCATCAAATTGTTACCAAATGATGAAAAAGAACCAGCTAAAAGCAATAAAGCTATGCCGTCTGCAGGTGCTCGAACACAAATCGAAAACGATCCTGCCATCGTTTCTAATTTGATTAAGAGAAGCCAAACATCGATCGAAGAGTTAAAACAAAATATCCAAACAAAATCCGGATCAGATTTATTCGATTTTATCCTGGAAGATATTCAGCAGCAATTAAAGAAGATCTTATTTGACCCACAAAGTACGGCTGTGTTTATGGCCGCTATGGATGCTTCAGCATGGATCAATGAAAACATGAACAAGTGGTTGGGTGAAAAAAACGCAGCAGATACGCTTTCTCAATCTGTACCCAACAATATTACATCGGAAATGGGTCTGGCGCTATTGGATGTCGCGGATGTGATTCGTCCTTATCCGGAAGTCGTTGCATATTTGCAGCAGGTAAAAGATGATTACTTTATGGATGAGTTGCTTAAGCTTGAGGGCGGGCAGGAAGCCCATGATGCGATCAATGATTATCTCAGCAAATACGGAATGCGATGTGCCGGAGAAATCGATATTACGAGAACTCGTTGGAGTGAAAAACCAATTACACTTGTCCCGTTGATTCTGGGGAATGTCAAAAACTTTGCGCCTAATGCCAGCCAGCGGAAATTTGAGCAAGGGCGGCAGGAAGCTTTGGCCAAAGAACAAGAGCTATTGGAGCGATTAAAGCAACTACCGGATGGTGAACAAAAGGCTAAAGAAACAAAACGAATGATCGACCTGGTCCGGAATTTCATAGGCTATCGGGAATATCCAAAATACGGAATGGTTAACCGCTATTTTATTTATAAGCAAGCTTTGCTGAAAGACGCACAACAGCTCGTACAAGCGGGCGTTATTCATGAAAAAGAAGATATATACTATCTCTCTTTTGAAGAACTTCACAAAGTCGTACGCACCAATAAACTGGATTACCAGATCATCAGCAATCGAAAAGACGAGTACAAATTATACGAAAAACTAACTCCACCACGTGTGCTCACGTCTGATGGTGAGATCATAACAGGTGAATACAAACGAGAAAATCTCCCCGCCGAAGCGATTGCAGGTCTGCCTGTTTCTTCCGGAGTGATAGAGGGACGAGCACGTGTCATCTTAAAAATGGAAGATGCTGACCTGGAAGATGGAGATATATTGGTCACAGCTTTTACGGACCCTAGCTGGACACCCTTGTTTGTATCCATCAAAGGCCTGGTCACCGAAGTTGGCGGACTGATGACCCATGGAGCAGTGATCGCTCGGGAATATGGCTTACCGGCCGTTGTCGGAGTGGAGAATGCTACCAAACTGATCAAAGACGGGCAACGAATTCGCGTGCATGGGACAGAAGGGTACATTGAAATATTGTAATTGGAACAACAGATTTCTTTTGAGTAATACTTAACTTATAATGGGATAAAAGGTTAGTTCCGCCGAGCTTGATCATAGTACATGGGGTACAGGAATATTGGATTGTCGATCCAGGAAACCGGACAGTTCATGTATATTCTCTGCAGAATGGCAGCTACCAAATACGTAATCTGTATACGGAGCAAGAGATAATCCACTCTATCGTTTTTAAAGATCTGCAAGTACCCATGAATAGACTGTTTAGTCTGGAATAGTTGAAACAATAAACCGATAAGATTGCGACTCGACGATGCTTCAGGACCGGTCGCCTCCTGTTTGACATATCGAATAGGAGATGTATAGCACCTGGGGCTAAAATTTAGAAGTAAAGGGGCTGTCCCAAAAGTGTTCGCATGACATGGGGACAACCCCTCTATTTCCCTGCTTAAACTTTTTTCAGGCTGCTGCCCATCGTAATCGAGCGGTCCTGGAAATTGTCGACGGAAGAACTTTTCTCGTAGAAGTGCGGCACGTTTTGCTGAATGCCTTTGCGTGTATAGAACGGATCATCGGCTGTAAGCGGGAATTGTACCTTATTCTCGGTGCTGGCAGATTTGTAGATTCCGAGGATCAGCTCCAGCGTTGCCCGACCGCTCTGCCCGTCGATGAGCAGGGGGGCTCCATTCTCGATGGCGGAAAACACATTATCAATCTGACCGGCATGCCCTTCATAGGCAACCTCCGGCAGGTTGTCGTAATAGGCTTGAATCTCCGCGGAGAGCGTTGGATTCGGAGTCGGAAATCCGTTATCCATAGAACTGGAAGCGACCAGCTCCCATGGAGCGGAAATCCGGGCCTCTTTTCCTTGGAAAATAAGCTGCTGCTTTTCACCGTGATGGACAACGGAGCTCGTAATTTGGCCAAGGCTGCCGTCGGCGAATTTCAGAATCGCAATCGACAAATCCTCTACTTCCGCATTATCGTGTGAAGTATTGCTCATGAATGCCTGAAGTTCGGTTGGCCTGCCCATCATCCACAGCAGCGCGTCGATATGATGGACGGCATGGTTCAGTGTGCAGCCGCCGCCTTCCTTTTCCCAGGTTCCACGCCACCACAGATCATAGTAGCAATGGCCGCGCCACCAGAAGGAATCCACCTGCGAGTGCACGACAGGGCCTATCAGCCCGCTATCGAGTACAGACTTCAGCTTCATCATGGGTGTACGGAAGCGGTTCTGGGCGACTACCGACAGAAGCTTGCCGCTTTCGTCCGCCGCTTGAATCATTGCATCACATTCTTCCAGAGAAGAGGCCATTGGTTTTTCAACCAGAACATGCTTGCCTGCCCTCAGAAAGTTGACAGTAACTTCAGCATGAGTGTAAGGGGGAGTGCAAACCGAGACCAGATCGATATCCTGGCCGAGCAGTTCATTGTAATCGCTGTAAGCTTTTGCTTCGTTAAGCTGATACTGAGCAATACGGCTCTCGGCCTTGTCCTTATAAATATCCGAGACAGCAACGATTGTGCATCTCTCCGGAAACGCCAGATAAGCTTCGATATGGGTTCTGCTGATTGCTCCGGCTCCAATAATGGCTATTTTCAACAATGTATCATCATCTCCTATTCCATTCGGATTGCAAGGTTTTGGGCTAATACACTCAGCTCGGCAACTTTGAAGGCATGCTCCTGTGTCATCGCATTCTCCGTACGGTGGATACAGTCAAGGATCAACTGTCCAAAGAACGGAAATCCAACCTGGCCTCTTACGGAAAAATGAAATTCTCCCTCGTGATTGGCCATGTACACCTGATCCCCCTCCGTATTGAGGGCAAGATCGACATTTTTGCGGACTTCGATATATCCATCCGTTCCAAGAATAAGTACCCGGCCGTCTCCCCAAGCGCTTAGTCCGTCCGGTGTCAGCCAGTCTACGCGGAAATAGGCAGCAGCACCATTATCGCCCGTCAGCGTAACATCCCCGAAATCCTCTAACTCCGGATATTCTTTATTATGGTAGTTGGCAATACGGGACCGTTCCACGGTCGCATCCTTGGCCCCTGCAAAAGCTAAAAACTGGTCAATTTGATGACTTCCGATATCGCAGAGAATACCGCCGTATTTCTCCCGTTTAAAGAACCATTCCGGTCTAGTTTTCGCATTGAGGCGGTGAGGACCCCAGCCCATGACTTGAACGACCCGGCCGATCGCCCCTTGCCCGATGAGTTGGCCTGCGAATATTGCTCCTTCGCAATGGAGTCTTTCTCCGTAATAAACCATATACTTGCGTCCTGTTTCCGCGGCAACCCGCTTGGCATCTTCAAGCTGCTCCATGGTCGTCAGCGGCGCTTTATCAACAAAATAATCTTTACCTGCCCGCATCACCCGCAGACCAAGCGCGCAACGTTCAGAAGTAATGTTTGCCGAAGCAACCAGCTGAATATGGGGATCCACGAAAATCTCCTCTTCAGAATTGGCTGCTTTTACATGAGGGTAACGCTGAAGAAACCGGGCGACCTTCTCCGGATCGGGATCGTACACATAGACAAGCTCCCCGCCTGCTTCGATAAGTCCATTGCACATGCCATAGACATGCCCGTGATCCAGCCCGATTGCTGCAAATTGAAACTCCCCGGGTGCCACAACCGGATTTGGTTTGCCTTGCGGCGCATAATTCATGCCATCTGATTGATTCAAGCGAATGACATCTCCTTTAGTGGAATTGTTACTAGAATATATGGAAAAAGAGAATTTTTATCGCTCTATTTTGCGGTAAAATGTTTATATCTTGCGATTATCTTGAAAGGGCGGGAGAACGGATGGTTCAGTCTAATTGGTTTCAATACGAGTATCGCAGAACATCAACGGACTATTTCCGCGAGGTGTTTCATGCCCATTCTCAAATGGAGCTTACTTATGTGCATGAGGGCAGAGGGCTGCTTATTATCGACGGAAAATCGTATTCGATCGAGCCAAGTACGCTGCTTGTATTCCCGCCATTCCGGATGCACCGGATTCAGATTCAGGTGACGGAGGAGGAGCCTTTTATACGGAGTGTGCTGGCATTTGAGCCGGCTGTGCTGCATGGCTATTTGCACGAATTCCCGAGCCTGAAGAGCTTCTTCCAGCGATTAACGCTGCAGCAGGCGAATGTTCATCCGGTGATCGCCATGGCGGAGACCGAGCCGTTTGTAACACTGCTTAAGCAATTCAGTTCAAAGATGGGCGGCATAAGAGAGGTGGAATTCGAGGAAAATGTGGGCGTCTTTCTGCTCAGTCTTGTGCATCAGCTTAAGCAAAGTCCTGACGGTGAATCGGCTTTTTTGAAAAAACACCATCATCATGTAGAAGATATCATCGGGTGGATTGAGAAACATTATATGGAGCCTTTCCGGTTGGAGGATCTGGCGGGCGAGCTTCATTTGTCGTCTTACCATGTGGCTCATTTGTTCAAGGAATCGACAGGCACGACCATTGTTGCTTATACCCGGGCGACCCGAATCCGGCATGCCTGCTCATTGCTGCGCAAGTCAACCTTGCCTTTATCGGAAATCGGCTACCGGGTAGGGATTCCGAATCCGTCGTATTTCAGTAAAATTTTCAGCGAGATTATGGGTGTAACCCCCTTAACATATAGGAGGCATCTGATCAAATAACAAGGAACAGGGGAAAAAGTTTGCTGCTGCTCCGTATGCAGGCACAGTTGGGTTATTTCACTGTTCGTTGTTCGTTTTAGGCTCGGGTTTTAGGCAATATTTTACCGTTAGTGTAACTGCCATAAGTCCCGCATAGGTAAAGAATTGACGCTGGCCAATTAAGATTGACACGGTTACTAAGACTATCTTTCGAAGCCCCTGCTGCAAGCAGGGGCTTCGAAAGATAAAGGGCAAAATCTGCTTATTTCTCGGCACCATCCGTGATATTGACTAATACGTCGTTAACGTGAGCCGTGTCGTGATGCTCGTGGTAGACAGCGATTTTATCGCCCCGGAGCTCAAAGAGAAAATGATAATGGTTCTGATAGTGACGCCCACTCTTCAGCTTCATCGTTGAGTAGGCCTCCACTGCCACACGGTCCTCTTGGATGGTCCAACCGGTAGGGACAATCTGAAGTGGACCGTCAGTAATGTCGTCCAGCGGGGCCAGCATCGATCGGAATACATCCTTGGTGATGAACCCGGGGTGTGGAAGTCCGCTCATCCACCACTCGACATCATCGGTAAGCATATCGAGAAGTGCGTTCAACGGTTCTGTGTTCTGAGGGTCACCCCATCGACCTTGCCCATAAAGGCTGAGGAAGTGTTCAATAATCTTCTTCTTGCCTGTGTCGTCCATTTTCGAATTCACGCTCCTTTGTAGAGTTCGAGTTCCCGGCAAGATCACATCCTCCGATAAACTGAGGTTGAATTGTTGTCTGCAGACAGGTACATTATAAATCAGAGTTTTATGTGCAGTAAAATTGATATATCAGAATTAAACGTTCATTAATAATGAACTATTATAGAGTGTTTCAATGTCATTAATTTAAATAAAAAGGTGTGAAACCGTGGAGCTTCGTCATCTCATAACCCTAAAAACGATTGTTGAAAAAGGAGGATTTAAAAAAGCTGCTGAGCATCTAGGTTACGCCCAGTCCTCCGTCACTGCACATATCAAGGAGTTGGAATCCGAGATCGGAAAACCTGTTTTTGATCGTTTGGGTAAAAAAGTCATGCTAACCCATTACGGGGAACAGTTTCTTCCGTATGCTTTAAAAATCATTGAATTATACGATCAAGCTTTATCGACAGACAACGAACCTGCAGGTGATCTTACGCTGGGTGTATCGGAATCACTTATGATTCATCGCGTCCCATCTCTTCTTGTCGAGTATAAAAAATTATATCGGAATGTGAATTTATCTCTCAAAACAATTGATTTCCAAGACATGTTGGCTTGTCTTCAAACAGGAGAAATCGATATTGCATTGGTATTGGAAAGTGATGGATGGAAAATGCCCGAACTCCACAGTGAACAGCTGATAAGAGAAAAAATGGTGACGATCAGCCCGCCTCTTGAAAAGAATCTTGAACTAGGGGCTGTACTTTATCCCGAACGCAGTTGCGGTTATAAGGCAGTTTTTAATGACTATATCCATCACAAGAAAATAAAAGTTAAAGAAAGTCTGGAGTTTCAGAGCATCGAAGCGATTAAACAATGTGTCAGAAGCGGTTTAGGAATATCCATGGTCCCTTATTTTTCGGTACAAGAGGAATTGGAAAGCCATAAATTAGTCGGGGAAGAGGTCGAATCTGATCTTGCTGCAGTTTCAACGTACTTTGCTTACCACAAAGATAAATGGCTTTCACCAGCCATGAAAAGCATGATCTCATTAATAAAAAAGCATGCTAAGGAGTGGATATGAACGGCCCATCGTGCGTTTACCGCGCGATAATCAGGGTCAGGTCAATGGTCATTCCACTAAGGCCGACCGCCCAGCCATGAATAAATCCGTTTTTCAATCCTCTTTTAAACCTTCCGAGACTTCATCTGGCAATACTCAGACCTTGATATCCTCACCCAGCAAGAGCAGCCAATTTGTGATTTCTGAATACTGAGCCGGGCGCATTAAGCAATCAACGCTGCGTTGTCGGTGTTTGGCTTGGATCGTGCGGATATCGATCACTAACGAGCATAAAAATTATTCTTGCAATTTTGAACCGAAAGGTACATAATAGCCTCATACTTAATTATGAACCGAAAGGTTCAAAAGTAAATGAGAGGAGTTTTACATTTGAATACGACAAGCACAATGAATAAACCCTTGGCCGGCAAAAAGGCATTGGTCACCGGAGGAGCTCGCGGTATTGGCGCAGCAATCGTGAAAAGGCTCGCAGAAGACGGTGCGTCGGTTGCTTTTACTTATGTCAGCGCACAAAGCAAGGCAGATGAACTGGTACAAGAAATTAAAAGCGCAGGTGGTCAGGCTTTGGCGATTCGCGCGGACAGCGCCGATGCCGGGGCAGTGAAAGGTGCCGTCGAAGAGGCAATCCAAGCATTTGGCGGTATCGATATTCTGGTAAATAATGCAGGCATTGCAAGCTTGACGCCTTACGACCAGTTTGATCTTGAAGAATTCGATCGAATGGTTGCTGTTAATATGAAGGCAGTATTCGTTGCCGTTCAAGCTGCCGGCCCACAAATGAAACCAGGCGGTCGCGTCATCAATATTGGCAGTGTTGCCGCTGAATTTAATCCATTCACTGGAAACAGCCTGTATGTCTCGACAAAAGCTGCGGTAGCCGGATTGACACGGGCGCTGGCGCGCGATCTGGCGCCTCAAGGCGTTACAGTCAATAACATTCAACCGGGATTGATCGATACGGATATGAATCCTGCGAATGGCCCCTCTGCTTCAGTCGTAAACATGGTTCCGCTGGGAAGATACGGCAGAGCATCCGAAATTGCAAGTTTGGTGGCTTACATCGCCTCACCTGAAGCCAGCTATATTACCGGGGCAACCCTGAATGTCGACGGAGGCGGGAGCGTTTAACCACTAGCGGTTTCCGAAAGTAGGCCGGGTGAACGAGGAATGGGTGATGCAAACATAATGATCCAAACTGCCAGGAGGTCGGATTGCCACCGATCTTACCGGGCAGTTTGGATCTTTTTCATATTTTCCGAAATCATTGCAAATTCCGAGCTGTGTAGTAAAATATCACTTATCTGATTTATGAAAGGTGAGATGGTTATGGCAGCCGGACGTCCGCGGGAATTTGACATCAAACAAGCGCTTGAGCGTGCCGTGGAGATTTTTCGGCAAAAAGGGTATGAAGGAGCTTCGTTGTCCGACCTGACCGAAGCCATGAAGATCAACCGTTCAAGCTTTTATGCGACCTTCGGCAGCAAAGAAAACCTGTTTCACATGGCGCTTGATTTTTATATAAACGAAGAACCGATTCTAGCTACAGCAGCTGCGCTGAACGAACCGACAGCTCGATTAGTCATCGAGAAGCTTCTTCGTGCAACGGCGGATTCGGTGCTCGATCCCAATTATTCTCCAGGCTGTTTAACAATCAAAGGAGCCCTTACGGACAGCAAGGAATCCGATCCGATCAAACAATTATTGACCGATCTACGCATTCAAACCGAAAAAGCGCTAAGTACCCGGTTGGAGCAAGCCAAGAAGGACGGGGATTTGCCCAAGCACGCCGATCCTGTCGCCCTGGCCCGGTATGTCGCGACTCTCGTGTACGGTATGACGGTCCAGGCCGTGAACGGGGCCAGCCGTGAAGATCTCGAAGAAATGATCACTATCGCTCTGTTGGCATTGTCAGCATATGAATGAATTGTCGGAGGACAAGAACTTGCAATTGAAGTTGTACAAGCTGTCGGCGTGATCAGGCATCTTCTCTAACATTTTGATCTGCTATGGATTGATGCCTGGCCGGCACTGCTTATGGGCAGTATGAGTGTAATCTCTTCTGTACACCTTCCAAGACTTCACCTGGCAATTCTCTGACTTTGACATCCCCGCCCAGGAAAAGCAGCCAATTTGTGATTTCGGTTAATTCTTCTGAATGATGAACATTGATAAAAGTCTTTAGAATGGCTGTCGTTTGGTAAGGATTCGTATAGGAAAGTGAAATTTTTAAAGGATGATATTTTTTGAACTGGGCAATCGCCTTTGGACCAAGTTCAAGGACAAGGTTGGTGACTTCTTCCTGCTTGGTTAGTTTTTCTAAAATT
This sequence comes from Paenibacillus jiangxiensis, assembly GCF_046098255.1. Lineage (NCBI taxonomy): Bacteria > Bacillati > Bacillota > Bacilli > Caryophanales > Paenibacillaceae > Paenibacillus > Paenibacillus jiangxiensis. The sequence continues at coordinate 32,332 of NZ_JBJURI010000044.1, read as the reverse complement.
TTTTTCTTGCTTACTCTTTTTTTCGTAGGGTATGGTTCTACATCGGTCAGATTGTCGACAGGAATAATCCGCCTCTTTTCTTCCTCTAAGTCAAAACCTTCAATTAACCATAAGCTTTTTTCCCGATAAAGATGCAGGAGAACAATGGGATAAGACTTTATTTCCTTCTCCTCCTGAATGGAAATCAATAAATAGCTGTCCAAAAGAAGGATTTCGATGAGTTTTTCCAACATAGGATGGGGCAGGTCTGACAGATCAAGCAGATCGGGATTATGTGGGTTGGTCCCTTCAAAGAGCAATATTTGATTTAAAAGAACAAGGTCATCCTGCTGGCTTTCCGAGATGAGGCCCAGTAATTTTTCGGCTAAAGACTGGCGGCTCTTCAGATAAGGAAGCTGTTGATTTCTTGTGGCCATAAAGGCAATAAACAGAGCTTTAATTTCATTATCGGTAAAGCGAACCGTGGGCAGGACAGAGTTGTTCATGACAAAATACCCCCCATCCCTGCCAACTTCAGCGACTAGTGGTAACCCCATGGCTTCAATTTCTCGAATATCCCTAAGAGCAGTCGAACGTGAAATGTTAAATTCTTGCATGATTTCAGAAATGGTAAAGTGGGCGCGGTTGTTGACATAACGCATGATGGTATTAATCCGTTCAACTTTTTTCATCTGGCCCCCCTAAACAGGTTCATTTTTTGACATGATTTATGATTATTATAAACTCATCAAGTGAAAAGACAAATCATTTGATTAATCTTAAAAAAAGGACGGTTTTGAATATGGCAAATTATACTCTTGAGGAAAAAGACAGCTTTACCGTTTTAGGCATTGGAATTGAGCTGAAGAGCGATTACACAGACTATGCCGGCATTAACAAGGAAAAGGCAGACTTTTGGCAGGCAGTGAAACAAGATGGAAGGCTTGACACTTTAAAGGACATAGCCGCAAATGACTACATTTTTGCCGTGAACGAAGCGGTGAATAACAAGATGATGCATTATGCTGGTGTCATGACGGAGGCAACGCTGCCAGAAGCAACCAGGGTTATCCAATTTCCTAAAGGGGAATACCTGGTTGTTAAAGGGGAAGGGAAGACGGCTGAAGAGTTGAGTAATACGCTTACCGGCATTGCCTTTGGTCAAGCCTTGGCGGAAGCAAAGGATTATGCCTATGTTGGCGGGCCAAATACAACGGTTGAGATGGGACAGCGAAACGGCTTAGTTTTTGGCGAAATGTGGATTCCTGTTGTTAGGAAGTAACGCTCGCAAAACTTTAAGCGAATGCTTCCGGAGCGAGTTTTGCTCGAAGCTCGATCTAAGAAGCAACGCTTGCAAAACTTTTAGGAGGAATGAAATGTCCTATATCGTTGATTTTAAAAATGTGTCTACGGTTGGCTTGGAGTCTTCACCAGTAGCAGAAGCGCTGGCTGGTTTACGAGCTAATGAAGCCCGTTACTTTATGAACAAATATAAGCATGAATTTACGGTTGTACAAGCTAGTGAAAGCCAGGAGACCCTTGATTATGTGAACCGAATTTTGAAAGAACAACGTGATCTTGAGTTTGCGGCCAAACCTTTAGAAACGTCGAGGTTTCAAGTGGAAAATATCCAATTTGCCTACGTCTTTTATGAGGATGGTCTGGGGCTCAATGTCATGTATACGGTTGATGACCCTAAGAAGCGGGCTGTTGGTTTCAAGCTTTCTGAGGGGATGGAGGTACCAAAGGAGTTAGAAGGGAAGTTTAAGTTTGCCAGGCAGAAGTCTAAATTGGCTGGAACGATTCGGGGTTCGTTTTTTGTAATTAAAGGAGAATATTAAAGAAGTAAAAATTGAAATGGACCGGAGCAGGGAGTGATCCTTGCCCGGTCCCTCCCTTTACAATATTCCGATCGAGGTGTACATAGACAGGCCTGAATTTATTCGTTATCCAGAAAGTTGTTGAGAAAGAGCAAACATGTAGTTTCTAAGTAAAATAGCTGCAAAACTTAACATCAATGATAGGATTCCCACCAATATGACATATTGTATACCCATTCCTGATATAAATAACCCGCCTACAGCTGCACCTAATGTTGTTCCTACGTTACAGGAGGATATAAATAATCCATTGGCAAAATCAGGCGCTTCGGGAGCTGAAGACGCAATCAGATATTGATTAATATTTGCCATTAAACCTCCAGCCAGTATTCCCCAAATGAAAGTTATAACTTCCATGGACACGGCAAATTGTCCTGTAAAGAATAAAATGATGTAAACAGCAGCCAATAACAAAGGAAAAGATACTACAGATTTGGTGGCATTATGAGTAAGAAGCCTTCCTGCGATCATGTTTCCAATCATATTGGCTCCACCAAAGATGAATAACGTTACACTGATGGTATTCGGAGACATATTCGTTACTGCTTTCAGATATTCGGCAAGATAGCTATAAACCCCAAATACAGCTGAATTTAATAAAATGACAGTCACAATGGAAATCCATAAAATTGGTTTTTTTAATACGGAAAATTGTGTGCCGTAAGAAAGCCTTTCCGCAACAGGCATAGATGGTACAAATAATAAAGTAGCAATGAATACAATGGCATTTACAATACCAAAGAATGCCATCGCCATTTCATACGAAAAGGCACTATCAATAAAGCTCGCGATCGGTACGCCTGCTACCATGCCAGCAGATACTCCTATAAAAACTTTGGACACAGCTTTTGGAGCTTCTTCTTTACTTACTGAGGAAGCAGCTGTTGTAAATGCCAAAGAACAATAAATGGGATGAAAAAAGGCCGGAATGATACGGGCAATTAAAAGAATGGCAAAGTTAGATGTAAATAGGGATACAATGTTGCCCAGAACGAAAACTCCTAGTACAAGCAACATAACCTTCTTGCGATCTATTCCTGAAAACAATAAAGGCATGATTGGGCCAGATATGGCGATACCTAAAGCAAAAACGCTCACCAGCAGCCCAGCTTGAGTTACACTGACATTAAAGCGGTCAGCAAGGGATGGCAATAAACCAATAACCCCCATTTCAGTATTTAGAATGCCGAAAACTCCGATGGTCAATATGAATATCAATAAATTAGTTCGTTGAGCCAAAAAAAACAACTCCTATCTCCAATAAAATGCTGTTAAATACCATCCTTTCAAGCTAAATAAAACTACGATTGATGCATTCTCGACATCTGTCTATAATTTAAAGTACAAAAATAATGAAAACAAGGCATTCAAATCGTTAATTTAATCAATTTTATTGTTTAAACAACAAATCAATAAAAATTGTCGACTATCTTTTGAAAGGTATGAGGGTAATAACATGACAAAAGTGGATAGAAGAGTAGTTAGAACTCAGGAAGCAATTAAAAAAGCATTTCTTGAATTGATGTCAGAAAAAAACTTCGATAACATTACCATTCAGGATATTTCCGACAGGGCAAATATTAACCGTGCAACGGTTTATCTTCATTACTTGGATAAATTCGATTTGTTGGATAAGATTATGGAAGAACATATCAATAACATGAGTGATCTTTGTGAGTCAGAAGCCGATATGGATTGGATCGAATCGACTGTGCACTGTATGGAATATCTGGAAAATAACTATTTGTTTTTTTCGACGATGTTGGCGAGTGAAGGTGCTACGTATTTTCGGAGCCGGTTTGTTCAACATAATATCGAAGAGTTCAAAAAAGACGTGGATGTAACCAATGGCAAAAATTTAGGTCAAAGTGAAGATATCGTTGTCGAATTTGTTGTAAATGCTTACGTTGGTGTTGTGGAATGGTGGTTAAAAAATAAAATGCCTTATCCACCGCGGGAAATGGCAGAAAAAGTGGGGGACTTATTAGAGAGGATTTTATAGAATAAAATTAATTGCTCCGTACTGCCTCTCTTTCTAAATGGGTGGTCGTTTAAGAAACAGGTTCTTATCCCGAGCTGAGGACAAGAACCTGTTTTGTATAAAGCTATCCGGCATTTAGAGAATTTTTGGTCTCGTCCAAGAAAGCGGATAATGCCGGTGTAATCAGGGTATCTTTTCGTTTAACAAACATGGTAGTTACTGACGAATACTTGTCCGGTAATGAGTGGCAGGTTACTTTTCCCCGAAATTCATAATCAGCAATAATGGAATAGGGCAGTAAAGTAATGCCCAATCCTGCGCTGACACAAGCAATGATCGTTTCAAGCGTTCCAAATTCCATTAATTTCACAGGCAACAATCCTTCTTCTTGCAGGAATGTGCTAAGCTTGGCGCGATATGAGCATCCTTTAGGGAAAACCAGCATCGTATGATTTTGTATATCATGGCTCGATTGTATTAAAGGATGCTTTGGTGAAGTTACAAGAACAAGCGTCTCTTCGATAATTTTGTCTTTTGTTAGATCAGGGTGTTCAATCGGGCCGGAAACAAAAGCCCCTTGCAATTCATAATGAAGGACTCCCTGAAGCAGCTTTTCAGTGGGACCTGTAGTTAAAGAAAAATCTACATTCGGATATTTTAAATGATATTGTGTCAAAACAGAAGGGAGCCGAACGGCTGCTGTGGTTTCCATGGAACCGATAGCCAGAGGACCGGAAGGGCTGGAACTGCTTCCTACTGCAGCCCTAGCTTCGTTAATCGTATTTAAAATCTTTTCAGCATATGTGACTAGAACTTGTCCGGAAGGAGTAAGCGTAATCCCTTTCTTGTGACGATAAAATAAAGCTGTCTGGAAATCCGCCTCTAACTGTTGAATTTTGTGTGTAACATTGGATTGAGCATAATTTAGTTTTTTTGCTGTTTTGGAAATACTCCCCTCGTGAGCGGCTTGAATAAAAATCTCCAACAAGTGAATATCCAAGGTGACCCTCCCTTTAGAAAACAATCTATCTGAACTATCTGAAATCATGATATATAACATCTGATTTACGAATTATACATGATAGATAAACTGGATGTAAACTTATATAGAATGGAATCTGAATTGATGAGGAGGACACTCAATGTCTATTCAATTAAACACTAAGTTCTGTGAAAGCTTCAATATCCGTTATCCAATCGTTCTCGCGGGGATGGCGGGTATTACAAATATGGTACCACTAGTCACTGCTGTTTCTAATGCAGGTGGGTTGGGTACCCTAGGTGCTGCTTATATGAGCCCCGAAGAACTAAGAGAGGCCGTACGCGAGATCAAAAAACGGACTCATGCACCGTTTGCCGTAAATATTTTTGCTCATGTTGGACCTGATCAATACATAAATTTTGATGCTGTAAACAAAGAGATGGATACTATTCGAGAGTCGCTGGGCGTGAAACACCGTGCTAAAGATGAAATACGTACACCTAATTATTTTGAAGAACAGTTTGGAATTTTATTGGAAGAAAAAGTTCCGATTATCAGCACAACGTTTGGATTACTTTCTGAGCATCATATGCGGAAGGCCAAAGCGTTAGGTATTAAAATTATTGGGAATGCAACAACTGTAGAGGAAGCTATTCAAGCGGAGAAACGCGGATGTGATGTAATAGTTGCACAAGGCAGTGAAGCAGGGGGACATAGAGGAACTTTTGATGTATCATCTCAGCCCGCTGGGGCAAACATCGGCACCATGGCACTCGTCCCGCAAATAGTAGATCATGTCCATATTCCGGTTCTTGCTGCCGGCGGAATTATGGATGGCAGAGGGGTTGTGGCTTCACTTGCTTTAGGGGCACAAGGTGTACAAATGGGAACACGGTTTTTGACATCAGCGGAGTCTGGTGCACATGAGGTATATAAACGTGCATTACTTGATAGCACTGAGGAAAGCACTGTCATTACAAATGCATTTTCCGGACGGCCGGCACGGGGAATAAAGAATGACTTTATAAAACAATGGGAAGCATCCAATATCAAACCTCTGCCTTTCCCTACCCAAAATACATTAACGCGAGAGATCAGAAATGCTTCTGCCCGCCAAAACAATCCGGAATACATGGCTCTTTGGGCAGGGCAAGGAACTAGAATGCTAACATCCAACCAATCTGCAGAGGCTATCATAAATCAGATTGTAGAAGAGGTCCGCAGGATCTGTAGCAGCTTTTGATGTTAAACGGGACCTCTTAGGAGTATTTATCCACCATTGCAAGTAAATAATTTCGAAATTCTTCAACATATGATTTGGGCTCTACGATTTCTAAGTTTGTACCGAAACTTGCTAAAAATCGAAATCCGATACTGTTTTGCGGAACATGGATTGTTGCCAGGAAAAGTTCAGAACTATAGTTTTCAATACTCTTTCGACCATACCTTTCAATGAAATGATCTTTTATGCTGGGCGAAATCAACGCTCTTACAGCCACTAGTTCCGGTTGGTAACTTGCTTCATGTGCTTGTTCTAACGAATAATCTCTAGGGTTAAATGTTTTTTCATCCATATGAAGTTGATCGATCCTGGATAACTTAAACGTTCTATATCTCATACGATGCAAACAGAATCCTTTCAAATACCAACTCGTTTCACTAAAATGAAGCTGGTATGGCTCGACCATTCTATTCGTTCTCATGCCATTTTTATCAATATAATCAAATGAAATGAATCTTCTCGCTAATATGGCTTCTTGACACTTCTTCAAGGTTTGACGAATTTCAGATCGGCCCTCCCAATCATAAAATGACAGTTGGATTGAACCTTTCGGAGACAATGGACTAACCATTGCCTCTATTTTTTTTATCGTCACTTCAACTTCTTCGCTAATTAGAATTTGTTCCAATCCGCTCAGTGCAGTTAATATATTCTCCAAGTCCGAGCTGCTTAAAAGGCGTTTATCAAACTTGTATTCATCCATAATACCGTAACCACCATAAACTCCATTGACAGAATAGATGGGGATGTTGGATAAACTCAGTGTTTCCATGTCACGAAGTATGGTTCTTTTGGAAACGTTAAATAATTGTGCGAATTCTGTTGTTGAAACGACATCCTTTTTCAGCAAGATCATGATGATAGATATTAATCTCTCAACCTTTTCCATATTTGCCCCTCTTTTTCTCTACTTCATGAATAAACAGTGACATACAGCTGTCACCTTTTATGAATTATACTACATGTATAACAATCAAGGAGGTATTGCTTTATGTCAGCTATTATATATTTAAACTTTGATGGAATTGCAGAACAAGCGATTGAATTTTATGCGGAGGCTTTAAGAGCGACTGAAGTAAAAAAAGTTAAATTCAAAGATTTCCCGCAAGATCCAAACTACCCGTTGCCTGAAAATGAGTTAAATATGATCATGGAGTCTTCAATCGAATTCGCGGGCGGGAAAATCATGATGTCGGATCTTCTACCTTCGATGAAGAGTGTAACGGGCGAGCTGGTTAAAGGCAACAATATACTGATCAGTATCGTTAATGATGATCAACAGACACTGGAAAATTACTTTTCCAATTTATCTGTAGGTGGTTATGTTATCATGCCGTTATCCAATACGCCTTGGTCTTCGTGCTTTGGAATGCTGGTTGATAAGTTCGGGGTCACTTGGAAATTTAATAGTGACGCAGATAAGTTCCTTAATCATGTGATTTCAAACAAACAGTAACTTATTCTAAAAAATGGTCTTGCAGCTGCAGACCATTTTTTAATGTCGATTTCATCTTAAAAGGTATATAGGGAGGCACTATTATGAAAAACATTCACTCTTCGTTTATCTTTTTTCTGGCTTTAGGTATATTTGGCATCATTACAACAGAAATGGGCATGATCGGTGTGCTTCCCCAAGTCACTCAAAAATTTCACATAACACCTTCACAGGCAGGGTACCTTGTAAGTGCATTTGCTTTAATTGTTGCCATTTCAGGCCCATTCCTGACATTACTCGCTTCCGGCGTTAATCGCAAAGTTATTTTACTAGCCGCTATCCTTATGTTTGCCATCTCTAATATTGTGTATGCCTATACTACCAAGTTTGAAGTTATGGTGGCTTTCCGGATTATTCCAGCTTTTTTTCACCCTATCTTTTTCTCGATTGCGCTTGCGACCACGGCCAGCCTTGTTTCTCCCGAAAGGAGCGGCAAAGCGATCACTCAAGTTATGACCGGGGTAACAGCCGGATTCGCTTTTGGTGTGCCGATAACATCATATCTGGCCACAAAAATTTCACTGGGGGCAGCTTTCCTGTTTGGAGCTGTTGTGAGCGTGATTGCCTTTATAGGCATACTTGTCTGGCTTCCTTCTATGCCTGTTAAGAAAAGAATGACTTTCGGCAAGCAGCTCGGCATATTGCGCAAATCTCAATTGTGGTTAACGATCTTGATCGTGGTGATGATCTTTACTGCAATGAGTTCAGTTTATAGCTATTTTGCCGAATATCTTGGAGAAGTCACCCGTATGAACGGTACTTGGATTAGTATCATGTTGATGGTCTTTGGTGTCACCATGATTGCAGGGAACTTTTTGTTCGGGTTCTTTGTGAACAAAAGCATGACAAAAACAGTCATCCTGTTTCTACTCGTATATGCGGTAGTTTACTTATTCGCTTATTATTTTGGCTCTTATTTTTGGCCGATGGCGGTTATCGTATTTGTTTGGGGAGCTGTGCATTCCGGGGGACTTATTTTAAGTCAAGCCTTGTTGATGACAGATGCGAAAGAAGCTCCCGAATTCGGGAACAGTTTGTTTGTTTCCTTTTCTAATGTTGGCATTACGATAGGAACATTGATCGGTGGCTGGTTTATTTCTCAATGGGGTACGCATCAGCTCATCTGGAGCGGTATTATACTTTTGCTGCTTGCTTTCTTACTGATGATGATTCGTGAGGTTGCAAAAATAAATTAAGAAAACAGTTGACACCCTTACTACTCGGTAATACAATGTACTTGTAATAAGTATTACTTAATAGCTTGATTTCCCGAAAGTTATTAAGTAAAAATTTCCCTTGGTACTATGTTGTACTGAATATAAGTCAGACTAAATAGGGGAGGGACGAAATAAAGGAGGCTCCGAACATGGAAAATTTAACTGAAATGCTGAAGGGTTCGCTGGAAGGCTGTGTGCTGGAAATCATCAGCCGTCATGAAACCTATGGCTACGAGATTACCCGACGACTGAATGAGCTTGGTTTTACCGAAGTCGTGGAGGGGACGGTCTACACCATCCTCGTGCGGTTAGAAAAGAAAAAACTGGTGAACATCGAAAAGAAACCGTCAGATATGGGGCCACCCCGCAAGTTTTATTCACTTAATGAGGCTGGCCGCCGGGAACTTGAGTTGTTTTGGGAAAAATGGGATTTTGTATCATCGAAAATCAACGTTTTGAAGTCAACCTAGCTTCACAAGATATTCCTCAACACCTAAAAAAGGAGGAAAATAATATGATGGAAATGTTCAAAAAAATGATCAGTGATAAAAAAGAGTATAAGATGATGATGGCACGGGTTGAAGCCCTGCCTGAGGATTACCAGTATGTATTTAAGAAAATCCAAAACTACATGTGGAATTTCGCAACAGGCAGCGGAATGGATATGCTCCACATACAGTATGAATTAATCGAGTTGTTCGAAGCCGGTGCGGCGGAAGGCAGACAAGTGCTGGAAATCACTGGGGAAGACGTGGCGTCCTTCGCCGACGAACTAGTCGCAAACGCTAAAACCTATGTCGCCAAGTATCGTGAAGATTTGAATCAAAGTATCATGAAGCGATTGGGAAAAAAATAAATTCACAAGATAGTACCGACTGTTCAAAAGGTAACACCGACTGATTAGCTGGCTACAAATGTAAATTGCCGCCTTGCTATTCAGTTATATTTTTACCCCGGTACTAAGTAATACGTATTATCAGTCATACTAAATAGTAGATTAAAGGCACTTTTTATAAGGAGGAAAAAATGATGAGCAATACAGCGATTTCTGTAAAAGGGTTGAAAAAATCCTTTAAAGACAAGGAAGTCTTAAAGGGGGTGGATTTTAAGGTACAGCGTGGCGAAATTTTCGCACTCCTGGGCTCAAATGGAGCAGGCAAGACGACGACGGTCAACATCCTCTCGACGCTGATGAAGCCCGATGGCGGAGAAGTGAGTATTTGCGGCTTTGACGTCCAGCGTCAACCGGAGCATGTTCGCCAGAGCATCAGTCTGACAGGGCAGTTCGCAGCTTTAGACGGCATGCTCACCGGACGGGAAAACCTGATGATGATCGCCAAGTTGCGGGGAGTTTCCAATCCTGCTCAAGTTGCCGACAATCTGCTTGCAAGGTTCAGTCTGACCGATGCGGCCAACCGGCGGACAGACAAGTATTCCGGCGGGATGAAGCGCCGGATTGACATCGCCATGAGCCTGATCGGGGCGCCAGCAGTCATTTTTCTCGACGAACCGACAACAGGGCTTGACCCCGAAGCACGGATTGAAGTCTGGGATACTGTCAAGGAGCTTGCCGGCGGCGGCACGACTATCTTGCTGACGACCCAGTACCTGGAGGAAGCCGAACAACTGGCGGACCGTATCGCCATCCTGCATAGCGGAAGAATCATCACGACCGGTACCCTTACCGAACTTAAAGAGATGTTCCCGCCAGCGAAAGTGGAGTACATTGAGAAGCAGCCGACATTGGAGGAAATTTTCCTCGCGATCATCGGCAAAAAGGAGGACATGTAAATGAAAAGCAAGACAGGGGTATTACTAGGGCGTTTAATGCGCAACATCATGCGCAGCCCGGATACGATCATCACCGTGGCAATTACGCCGATTATGATGATGCTGTTATTTGTCTACGTATTTGGCGGCGCCATAGAGACTGGCACGGACAATTACGTCAATTATTTATTGCCGGGAATCTTGCTGATGGCCATCGCATCCGGTGTCGCTTACACTTCCGTGCGGCTGTTTACGGATGTAAAGAGCGGGCTGATGTCGCGTTTCATTACCATGCCCATCAAGCGCTCGTCGGTATTGTGGGCTCACGTGTTGACCTCGCTTGTTTCCAATGCGCTTACTGTTGTGGTAGTTATCCTCGTCGCGCTCTTGATGGGCTTCCGTTCCAGCGCTAATATCCTGGATTGGGTCGCGGTAGCCGGGATACTCGGGCTGTTTACGCTGGCGCTGACATGGCTGGCAGTCATTCCCGGATTGACAGCGGGGTCTATGGAAGGGGCGACAGCCTACTCGTACCCGCTGATTTTCCTGCCGTTTATCAGTTCGGCCTTTGTTCCCACGGAAACCATGCCTAAGATTGTCCGTGCGTTCGCTGAGAACCAGCCTGTGACTTCAATCGTAAATGCGATTCGTGCCTTCTTGTACGGAGGATCTGTTGGCAGCGATATCTGGATTGCGCTTATCTGGTGTATCGGGATCATGATCATCGCTTACTTTTTCGCCAGTAAAGCTTTTAAACGCCAGTTAGGGTAAGCACACCCCATTGAGATTTTGCATATCCAACAGCTTCAAAGGAAGATCAACATTCCTAATGTGCATGGAGGACAGTTAAAATGTATCCCTGGAGAGTGGGCCTACCCCACTCCTTTCTTTTTGGGCAGGGATTATAATCCATCTCGACAGTGAAAAGTTTTAATGGAAGGGGGCTTGATCGTCAGAAAATGGGGTTGCTTTTTTTCGCAAAAATGTTAGCGCTTTCTTCGAACCGCAAGCAAGGATACAATTGGGCGAACGGAGTTGCACTGCCTTATTATCGGCGGGCAGATGAAAAATCTTGAGGAGGTATTTTATGCATACCATTACAAGAAAAGCAGTTAGTCTGTTGGTAGTGCTTACCGTTATGATCACAGGATTTTTACCCCGAACTGCTGATGCGACCGAGATTGAGAGCTATTCAATTCCTTCAGTGGATATGACGGATACCGCTGATCCGGCAGCTTTGGCACAGACTGCCGCTGCTCCGGCCACGATTCAAAATTACCCGATGCCATCGATCTATACCGCATCCAGTGTATTTTCATTGAAAGCGGATAACAAAGCGATTCCTGTCATCAGCTATCTGGCTGACTATGATTACGCTCAATTTTCTTTTTCCGGCACGGTCAATATCGAGGTTACCGCCAATGAACCGATTACCTCTTTTTCCATCAGTCCACAGGCCAAAAACATCAAGGGTACGGTTAATGGGAACAAGCTGACGTTTTCGCTTTCTTCCTCAACCTATGTGATCGTGAAAATCAATGACTGGAAGAAGAAGATGGTCATCGCCGCAGATCCCCTGGAGACAGATATTCCCCCATCCTCAGGTGCCGGGATCTATAATGTGACAGCGTCGCCATACAACGCAGATAAGACGGGGACATCGATGGCATCAGACGCGATTCAGCAGGCGATCGATGACGCCCATCAAGCTGGCGGCGGGGTTGTATTTGTTCCGGCCGGTGTCTATAAAAGCGGAAACCTGACGTTAAAAAGCAATGTGACCTTTTACCTGGCCGGCGGCGCTGTCATTGTCGGCACAGGCAAGGGGGAAGACTATGTGATTGATTTCCGCAAGGATTCACGAAACGCGGATGGAACATATTTTATTCGTACTGCCGTAGACTCCAGCAATATCACCATACGGGGAAGGGGAACCATTGATGGAAAAGGCATAGCGATGCGAGAGCGAAAGATGCCGGCACCGCATAAAAATGAAGGGTTCCTGAATAACCTGCTCGTTCCGATCGCAACTACAAATTTTACGTTTGATGGGTTAATATTGCGGGATGCCGGTTTCTGGTCGTTTATGGTGGTTCGTTCCGATCATGTGACCATAAAAAACCTCAAGGGATTCCAGGATTTATACAAAATCGAGAATGACGTTATCGATATCAATGAAAGTCAGGACGTGCTTGTTCAACATGCCATTGGCATATCGGATGATGACACTTTTTCCACCAAAACCTGGCTGCAGACGGGTATGTCCAAAGGGTGGCCGGGAGCGCTTGAACACTTGGAAAATGTCGTCTTTGATGACGCTTTTGCCTGGACCAGATGTGCGGCTTTCAAGATTGGTATGGGAGTAGCCCAGCCGCAGATTGGCGTAACCATCCGGAATTCGTATGTGTATCAAAGCGCACGGGCATTGCTGGTTGATCATGGTTACCAATATAATACGCTTCCGGAGGAAGGTTACGCCCAAGATATTACTTTTGAAAATATCGATATCGAGCGCGTCGGCATCAATCAATTCGGGAACTACTGGCTTGGGGTTTCTACCAGTACTTCCGGTGATGTAAGCAATGTTATCGTCAAGAACATCAATGTTCGCGAGACGGGATCTCAGAAATCCAGGCTGTCCGGGAATGCCACCAAAGGCGGAAAGATTAATGGTGTCACGTTCACAGATGTTTATGTTGGAGGCAAGCTCGCCACAAGCTTGAGCGACTTGAATGCTACCGCCAATAATAATGTGACTGGTATCATCTTTGCCAATTCCAAGCCGACGCTGTTCAGCGACAATTTCGAAGACGGAAATACGGCAGGATGGACGTCTGTTACCGGCGGCTGGACCGTACCAACAGACGGCACGAATAAAGTGCTGTCCAGCGGGAACCAAACAACCACATCCCTGATTACCGCCGATGCCGGTGGCTTATGGACGGATTACACGTATGAAGCCAGAATGAAAATGCCCATCACCGATGCAAATGCAGGCATGGTCTTCAGGGTGCAGGATGCAAAGAATTATTATATGTATCGAATCAATTCATCGAATAAAAAGCTGGAGTTGTACAAATCCGTGAATGGACAACTGAAGTCTGTAACCAGTACTCCGTTCACAGCCAAGGAGAAGCAGTGGTATACGCTTAAGGCGGTTATACAAGGGAACACGATTACCTGTTATGTGGATGGAGAATTAAAAATGGAATGGACCAATCCTGTAACAGAATTGACAGCAGGAGGGATCGGATTCCGGACCACCTCGGCAGGTGTCCATTTCGACGATGCTTTGGTTCTGGCTCCTGCCCCGATTTAGTAAGTACAGCATTCCGTACCGGTCAAAAAAGAGTCGATCTACAGGTCGGTCAGCGTAAATGGGATCATACGAAGGAGCTGCCCCTAAAGCCATAAAATGGCTGCTTGGGACAGCTTCGTTTTTTTACATTGTCGATCAGGGGGCTGCAGTGACATAATCGAAGGATAGAGATTTCTAACGGAAGGCGTGAGAAGCTTGGACTACCTTCGCAGGCAATCGTTCCGTAACAAACTCAAAGTCGCATTCCTGGCCGTCATCCTGATCTCCGTGCTGATGACCGGAGGGCTGTCTTATTATATTTCGGCTGCCACCCTGGAAAAGAACGCGCTGAAGCTCACGCAGGACACGGTGGTCAGGTCCGCGCAGATCGTGGATGAGAAACTGAACAAGCTGATGCTGATTATGATGACGTTCATGATCAGCCAGCCTTTTTACGACATGCTGAAGGATGCCGCCTCCGGGGACACCAGCGGGTATTACACACATCTGAACGATCTTGACAACGTTTTCTCACAGGCGCGAATCGCCGAGCCGCTGATACAGTCCATCTACGTTACTACGCCGATTGGCGAGTTCTATCCTTCCTCCATGAACCGCAACAGGCTCACCGCGTTCAAGGATACCTTTCTGTATGACCGCATCGAACAGGAGAAAAAGAACCTCTGGGTGGAGGGCCATGAGGATATGCTCTTCTCCGGCAGGGACCGCGTCATCTCGCTGATTCTGGAGCCGATCTTTGACATTCCGGTCAGCGATGTCTATATTGTCGTGAATATCCGCGAGGACGGCTTCCGCAAACTGGTGCAGGGAGACACCGGGTCAGGAGCGTCTAGCTTTTTGCTGAACGCTGAAGGCGAGACGGTCTACCCTATGAAGGAGCCGCTGGTCCGGCAGGCGGTGGACTCAGGAAATCTGAGGCATATGATGAACCGCCCGGAAGGCAGCCAATCCTTTGAACTGGACGGCAAAGCGTATTTGCTCAATTATGCCCGGCTTGGCATTGCGGATTGGACGATGACCACCATCCAGTCTCAGGCCGGCGTGCTGAAGGACATGGTATATGTGAAATGGCTGATCGCCGGGGTTGCTCTGGCGGCTTTCGCCGTAACAACGCTGATTTCCGGCGCGTTTACGCGCTATCTGCTGAAGCCGCTGCAAGGGCTGCTGAATGTGATGAAGCGGGTGGAGAACAATGATTTGTCCGCCCGTTTTGAGAGCGGCAGCGGAGATGAGCTGGCACAGGTGGGCTTCCGGTTCAACCGGATGCTGGAGCAGATTGTGGTGTTGATTGAAGAAGTCACGGAGGCGCAGGCGCATAAGCGGTCTGCGGAGATCAAGGCGCTGTCGGGGCAGATGGATCCGCATTTTCTGTACAACACCCTGAACACCATCTACTGGAAGCTGAATTTGCAGCAGGTCGAGCCTTCGCAAAAAATGGTCATGTCGCTCTCCCGGCTGTTCCAGCTCGGGCTGAACAACGGCCAGGAAATTACGACATTGTCGAAAGAACTGGAGCATGTGCGCCAGTATCTGGAGCTGCAGTCAAGCTGCTATGAAGGGTTGTTCTCCTATGAGATTCATGTCCGCGAGCCGGATCTATCCGCGCTGTCGATTCCGCGCATCATTTTGCAGCCGCTGGTGGAGAACAGCATTCTGCACGGTTTTCGCAACCTGGTGGACGGCGGCCGGATCGAGATTGAAATAACCGGAGACGGGGAACGTTGGACGCTTGCCGTACGCGATAACGGCAGCGGTATGGACGAAGACCAGGTGTGCACACTCTTTTGGCGGGAATCGGAGAAGGGCTATGCCGTGTCCAATCTGATCCGGCGGCTTCAGCTCTATTACGGGGTCAGTGCGGGATTTCATGTAGACAGTACGCCGGAGCGCGGAACAGAAATACGGATTTCCTTACCCAAGAAGGGGGAACATTCGGATGAGCAATCATGAGGCGGTCAGTGTCTGCATTATCGATGATATCAAAAGCGTGGTGGACGGGCTGACCGCGATGAACTGGGAAGAACAGGGGATTCGGGTCGCGGGGGTATCAAACAATGGGGAAGAGGGGCTTAAGCTGATCCACGGGTTGCGGCCGGATCTGGTCATTACCGATATACGGATGCCGAGGATGGACGGGCTGAGCTTGCTGCGCGCGGTTCTGGAAGAGAACCGCAGCTGCAAGGTCATTTTGATCAGCGGTTATGCCGACTTCGAATATGCGCAGCAGGCGGTGCAGCTGGGAGCGTTTGATTTTGTAGTGAAGCCCTTTTCAGAGGAAGATATCATGTCAACGGTGCTGCGGGCCAAGGCTGAGATCATGGAAGAGAGATCCAAGCGCTTAAGTCTGAGAGAAATGGAGAATAAGCTCCGCGAGAGCATGCCGGTGCTGCGGCAGGAATACTTTGCGCTGCTTGTGAGCCACCGCACTTCATGGGAAGAGGCTTCGAGGCGGTGGGATTTTCTGAATATTGAGCTGGAGCCTCAGGGCTTCGTGGTGATGCTGATCGAAATTGACCGTTTCCAGGAGCAGGTTGCCGAGCTGTCCATCCGGGAAATGGAGCTGATCCGTTTCTCACTGCTGAATATCATGCAGGAGACACTGACCGACTATGCGCGCAGCGTCGTTTTCCGCGCCCGTCATGACCGGTACCTGGCCGTACTGAACGATACAGGTGTTACCAGTCCATTCAGTCCGATCGAAATTGCCGAGCAGTGCTGCCGGAATATTAAGCGGTATACCAAGTTTACGGTTTCGGTCGGGGTCGGCGACAGAGTGGAGGAAATCAGCGAGCTGCCGGATTCCTACCGTCAGGCTCAGCGGGCCCTCTCCCATCACCTGTTCACCGAAGGCAATGCGGCCATTAAGTATAACGATATTCACCAGAGCGGAAGCCAGGAGCCGCTGGTGCTGGAGTACAAGGATGAGTTGCTGCTGGCCCTTCGTTCCGGAAATGCCGGCCGGACGGGCGCCATTCTGTCCGCGATTTCAGAAACGCTGCAGAGCCTGATCTCCCGGCAAAATCCGGATTACCTCCTCAGTCTGTACGATGAGCTGGCCGCTTCAGCCATTCGCACCTTTTACGAGATGGTTCCATATCCGGACATTCAGCCGCTGATCCAGCGATTCAGGGCGGTGCAAGGGACAGCGAGGCTGTCGCTGGCGTCCCTGCAGCGTCAGCTGCTTGCCTTGTGCACGGAGGGAGCCGGACTGGTGCGCCGGAACAGCTTATCCGAAGGGCAGAGGGTGATTTATGAAGCCATGGACTATATCAAGGGCCGCTTGTCCGAGGATATCACCGTCGGTGAATGCGCCGCCCATGTTCATCTCAGCGCCAGCTACTTTTCCAGCCTGTTCAAGAAGGTGACCGGGATGACGGTCACCCAGTATACGACCTCGGAACGCATCCAGAAAGCGAAGCTGCTGTTGGTGGAGGGGGCACAGGTACAAGAGGTGGCTTCGGCTGTAGGCTATGAGGAGCGCCGATATTTCAGCGAGATGTTCAAGAAGATCACCGGCCAGACGCCATCGGAGTTCAGAGCGGGCTATCACCCGGACCGACCGGAGGTGTGAGGCGCGTGCAGTGCAGACCATAGAATTCTGTCCCTGGAGAGTGAATTTGCCTCACTCCTTTTCCGAGGGCGAGGACCTATAATAAAAGGCGAGCTCACAATACAAATGCTAATCAAAGGGGTAGAACGAATGCGAAAAAAATGGTTAGGTCTCAGCCTGAGTCTCATGCTGGCCGCCGGAATCGCAGGCTGCGGCGGGAACGGCAACAACAACGCTAATGGCGGTGCGGCGAATGGAGCGCCCGGCGGCGGCACAGCGGCTCCTGCAGCCGAAACGGGCACACCCGTACAGTTGAAATATTGGACTGACGACCGTCACGACCAAGAGTATATCAAGGAATTGATCAACAAGTTTAATGAGACGAACGGCGACAATATTCAGGTGGAATTGACGGTGATGTCCGAGAACTACACGCAAAGCGTCGACATTGCCTTTTCCAGCAACCAGGCGCCGGATGTGCTGCGTTTAAAAAGCGCCAATACATCCGAGTTCGTCAAAAAAGGGTATCTGGCGCCGATTGACGCTTATCTTACCGATGACATGAAAACGAAATTCGGCAGCCTGTTGATCGACAATGTCAACCGTTTTGACGGCAAGGTATACTCTCTGGCTAACACCGGCCTCACCATGCGTCTGGTCTACAACAAGGATCTCTTTGCCAAAGCGGGCATCGAGAATCCTCCGGGATCGCTGCAGGAAATGGTGGACGATGCCAGGAAAATCACCGAAGTCGGCAAGTCCGAAGGCATCTACGGCTTCGCGCTGAACTTCAAAAATCCCAAGCAGGCATTTGACCGTTCCATCCGGGAGATTCTCTCCTTGAGCGGCTATCAAGGACTTGGCTTTGATCCGAAAACAGGCCAATTCGATTTCGCGCCTTACTCGCAGGTCATCGAATATTTCAAGCAGATGTATAAAGACGGAAGCATTCTGCCCGGCGCGGAAACACTGGATATTGACCCGCTTCGCGCCCAATTCGCGGCAGGCAAAATCGGCATGTATCTTTCCTTCTCGACGGAGCCGGGCGTGTACAAGGATCAATTCCCGACGGAAATCAACTGGGCGGGCGCCCTGGCCCCAACGCTGAACGGACAGATCAAGGGAACTTCCGAAATCGTGTCCGCCGGAACCTGGCTGGGCATCAGCGCCAAATCGGCCCATCAGGACGCAGCCTGGAAATTCGTGCAGTATATGTACGGCGACGAGGTTTTGAAGACCTATCATGAAAAAGGCTTTGGGATTGCCATTGTGCCAAGCATTGTGGAACAGGCCAAAAACCCGGAGATGAGCGGGATGGAAGGCTTCCTGGTCGGGGAACACGACTCGCTCTGGCCCGCTGCGCCAAGCGTTACTCCGGAAGGTCCCACCTATGCGGATGCTTTCTTCAAATATATCCTCGACGGGGGAGATTTGAAAGCGATTACAGATGATTTGAACACAAGATACAACGCCGCATTGTCCAAAGCGGTGGAGAAAGGCGAGGTCACTATAACGCCGAACCCTGCCTTTGATCCAACCAAGCCGCAGGGAGAATAACAGGCGAGGATGGGGCTGCCGCGCACTTTTTGGCGGATGCCCTTTTCTTTCCCCGAAGGAGGAACGAATCGTGAGCTTTAAATGGAAACGGCTGGGAGAGAATGCTCTGTTTCTGGCCCCGAGCATCATTTTAACGACGGCCCTGGGCATCTATCCCCTGCTCTGGATGCTGCGCTATATGTTCTATGATTATGCCGGGTACGGCGATGCGCTGTTCATTGGCCTGGACAATTTCCGCCGGTTGATGCGCGACGGGCTGTTCTGGGAATCGGTCGGCAATACCTTTATCTTTGCCGGAGGCAAGCTGCTGCTGACGCTGCCGTTGTCCCTGCTGCTGGCGGTCATCCTGAACGGCAAGCTGCGGGGCGGAAATTTGCTGCGGGGCATTTATTTTATGCCGACGGTTATCAGTACCGCAGTCATATCCGTTGTTTTCTATAATATCTTCAATTCCTATAACGGGATGGTTAACACCGTTCTGATGAAGCTGCACCTGGTTTCGCAGCCGATCGACTGGCTCGGACCTAAGCATGCGATGCTCACAGTCATTCTTGTGGCGGTATGGGGGGCGGTCGGCAATTATATGCTGCTGTTCCTGGCCGGGCTGCAAAGTATTCCGCAGGATTTGTACGAGAGCGCGGCCATTGACGGCGCGAACGCCGGAAGACGGTTCTGGAGCATTACGCTTCCGATGCTGGCCCCGGTTGCTCAGATGGTCATCATGCTGGCGATTATCGCTTCCCTGAAAGGCTATGAGAGCATTATGGTCATCACGGAAGGCGGACCGATCGGCAAAACCGAGGTCATGTATCTCTATCTGTACAAACTGCTGTTCCCGGTATCTACGGGTTCGCCCGTAACGCAGCAGCTTGGATACGGCAGTGCCGTAGGCTTCGCAAGCGCTGTTATCGTCGGAGCGATCACCGGCTTGTACTTCTTATTAAGCCGTAAAATGAACAAAGTGTATTAGTATTAGCATTAGCGTACAGGAGGAGCAGCAAATGAACGAACAGGCGTTATCCCCACAGCCGGACGGTCGCGGGAAAATCACAGCCCGCCCGATTTCCGGCCATGCAGGCAGATTTGTCGCCCGCACGGTCATGTGGCTGTTTTTATTAGCAACGGCGATGCTGACTTTGTTTCCCCTGCTTATGACATTATCCGGTTCTCTCAAGACCGGCGCTGAAATGATGACCGGCGGCAGCCTGCTGCCGGCCAAGCTGCAGTTCGCCAATTATGCGGAAGCCTGGAAACAGGCAAATTTCGCCCGCTATACCTGGAACAGTGCTTTTGTCAGTATTATGGTTACAGCAGGCACCCTGCTGGTAGCTTCCATGGCAGCTTATGTGGTGGACCGCCGTGATTTTCCCGGCAAATCCCTGTATGTAACGGTGCAGGCATCGATGATGTTTATATCCGTCGGCGCCATTGTGCTGCGCCCGCAGTTTGATCTGATGGTGGCCCTGCACCTGAATACCACGCTCTGGGGAGTCATCCTCATTCTGATCAGCGCCCATTCCAGCACGTTTTTTATGCTGCAGGGTTTCTTCAAAGCTATTCCCCGCGAGCTTGATGAAGCGGCAATGGTGGATGGCTCCGGGTTCATCCGCACCTTCTTCCTGATTATCCTGCCGCTCTTGACACCGGGGCTGGGCGTGGCCGGGCTGTTCGCCTTCCGCCATGCCTGGAACGAATACATTCTGCCGCTGGTGTTCACGATGACGAATCCACAGTTGCAGACGCTC
This sequence comes from Paenibacillus jiangxiensis, assembly GCF_046098255.1. NCBI lineage: Bacteria > Bacillati > Bacillota > Bacilli > Caryophanales > Paenibacillaceae > Paenibacillus > Paenibacillus jiangxiensis. The sequence continues at coordinate 11,575 of NZ_JBJURI010000044.1, read as the reverse complement.
ACCGTCGGGCTGGCGAATCTCCGCTACGGCTCTTCCGCGGCCATGCAGATTCATCTGATGATGGCGGGAGCATGTCTGTCGATCCTGCCGATGCTGCTCGCTTATATTCTGGCAAACAAGACGTTTATCCAGGTTACGGCGGGTTCGGTCAAAGGCTAAATTCAAATTCTTATACAAAGGAGCATGATGCAGATGAGTGATTTTACAGTAGGACCTTTGGTTTCCAGCCCGGTGATTGCCCGGCATTCAGCGAATCCGATTCTGTCGCCGGGCGATGTGCCCTACGGTCCGGCGATGGTCTTTAATGCCGGAGTTACCAAATTTAAAGGCAAATATGTGATGGTTTTCCGCAATGACTACGGCGATGAACATAAAGGGATTGTTGCCCCTCATCATACTACCAATCTTGGATTGGCCTTCAGCGATGACGGCATAAAGTGGGATGTGCAGCCGGAACCGTGCTGGTCCTGGCATGATGAAGAGGTCATCCGTGTGTATGATCCGCGTCTAACGGTAATCGGCGAACAATGCTATATGTGCTTTGCGGTCGATACCAGGCATGGGCTGCGCGGCGGCATCGCCGTAACCGAGGATTTCAGCTCCTTCGAGGTGCTGAGCCTATCGCTGCCGGACAACCGCAACATGGTATTGTTCCCGGAGCGGATCGGGGGCAAGTATGTCCGGCTGGAGCGTCCAATGCCTGTATATAGCCGGGGCGGCAGGGACCGCTTTGACATGTGGATGAGCGACTCGCCTGACCTGAAATACTGGGGCAACTCCAAGCTGCTGCTGGCGGTTGAAGATGTAGCCTATGCCAATGACAAGGTAGGCCCGGGCGCTCCGCCTGTCAAAACGGACAAAGGCTGGCTGACCCTGTTCCATGCCGTGGACATCGACCGCAGCCGGGGCAAGAACGGCTGGGAGGACAGTTGGAAGAAACGCTATACCGCAGGCATTATGCTGCTGGATCTTGCCGATCCCAGCCGGATCATCGGCAGGGCGGAGGCGCCGCTGCTTGCGCCGGAAGCCGCTTATGAGACCGATGGGGGCTTCCGCAATCATGTTATTTTTCCGGGGGGCATGATTCTGGAAGATTCCGGGGAAGTCAAAATCTACTATGGCGCCGCCGATACCGTAGAATGCCTGGCTACTGCGCATGTGGATGATCTGCTGCGTCTTTGTCTTGAAGGTACGGTCAAATAAGCTGAATAGGATAGTTTAAACCTAACTTATACAGAATTGGAGGAGATTTCTATGAATTATGGACATATTACGTTGCCTTCCGCCAGCATTCCGGTTGCCCGCGAGGTAGATGTGCTGGTCATCGGCGGAGGAGCTTCCGGAATCGCTGCGGCCATTGCCGCTGCGAAAGGGGGAGCGCAAACGATGCTGGTGGAGCAGCGAGGCTTCCTTGGCGGCATGGGCACGGTTTCGCTCGTTCCGGCATTCTGTCCCTTTACGGATAAGCGGAAGCCGATTATCCGCGGTCTCGGCCTTCATCTGATGGAGCGGATGAAACAGGCATGCGATCCTGAGTACCGCGAGGAATATCGAGAGCTGCTGGATTGGGTGCCGATCGATCCCGAGGTGCTGAAACGGGTCTATGACGATGCCATTTTGGAAAGCGGCGTTACGCCGCTTTATCACACCTTTGTTTACGATGTTGTACTGTCTGAGGACCGCAGGACGGTTGAAGGTGTCGTTGTCGTCAACAAAACGGGACGTTCTTTCATCCCCTGCCGGTATATTATAGATTGCTCTGGAGATGGGGATATTGCCGCTCTGGCGGGAGTTCCTTTTCAGAAGGGCGGGGAAGCGGGTGAACTTCAGCCCGGCAGCATGTGCTATCTGCTTGCGAATGTGGACCGTCCGAAGTTCAACCGGTTTCTGGAGGAGAGCGGGGACACAGGCCAGCTGCACAAGACGGTGGAACAGGCGATCGCCGACGGTGCGCTGCCGGAGGGCCGCAAGTCGATCTCCGGCCTTGCTTGGATCAGCGACTATCTGGTGGGCGTCAACTTCGGCCATGTATTCGGCGTTGACGGCACCCTTGCCGAGGATTTGACGCGGGGGGCGATTGAAGGACGCCGCATGGCGAAACGCCAGCTGCAGTTCTTCCGCCGCTATGTGCCGGGCTTTGAGCGCGCCCATATGGTGGCGAGCGGTGAGCAGCTCGGCATCCGGGAAACTCGTCGTATCGAAGGGGACTATATCCTGACGGTCGATGATTTCCTTGCTGCGCGCTCCTTCCCCGATGACATTGCCCGCAACGCATACTACATCGATATTCATCTCGCCAACAGCAAAAGCGAAATGACCTTCAACCACTTGCCTCCGGGAGTTTCACACGGCGTACCGTACCGGATCCTGCTGCCGGTCGGCATCGACAACCTTTGGGTTGCCGGGCGCTGCGTATCCTCGGATCGAGCGGTGCAAGGCTCCCTGCGGGTGATGCCGAACTGCTTCTCCATGGGCCAGGCCGCAGGGACGGCGGCTGCATTGGCGCTGCGTGATGGTGCCGGCTCGCGCGGCATTTCCGTAACCGAGCTTCAGCAGCGGTTGCTGGAGCAGGATGTATGGCTGGGAGAGGATTTCATACCGGCTGAGAAGCAGAAGGAAGGGAATGCGCCGTGAAGCAGCTGCCCTTAACGGATGAGTGGTTTCACGGCGCCGTGTCGTTGGAACGCCGGGAGGAAGGAATCAAGCCGTGGCGCATTCCTTACATGGATTACGAACTGTATCCGCCTGCGGGAATCGAGGGCAAAGCCGAGATTTGTGCCGGTGTTCGCCTGCGGCTGCGCACGGACTCCAAAGAGGCGGCAGTATCTTTCGCACCGCTTGCGGATGCCGCCGCCATGGATTGCGTGGCAGGAGGAGAATTACGCCAGACGCTCAGCCTGCCCGCCGGAGCGACAGAAGCCTTGTTCAGCGAACTTCAAGGAGGAATCAAGGATCTGGAGATTTGGCTCCCGCAAAATATTGGAATGACCGTCACCAGCCTGCGGATTGACGCCCAAGCTGTCGGAGTCCCGCTGCCGGACACCCGGCCCCGCTGGATTACTTACGGCAGCTCCATTACCCAGTGCGTCGCGGCTTCCAGCCCCTCGCGCACCTGGCCCGCCATTGCCGCCGAAGCCTGCGGTTTCAGCTTGACCAATCTCGGGTTCTCCGGCAACTGCCATATGGAGCCGATGATCGGGCGGCTGATTCGCGACTTGCCGGCCGATTTCATCTCCATATGCGCGGGCGTGAACATCTATGGCGCAGGCACCTTAAGCCCGCGCATGTTCAAGCCGCTGCTGATTGGACTGCTGGAGACGATACGCGACAAGCACAGGGAGACTCCGCTGCTTGTCATTTCCCCGATTTATGGCACCGTCCGCGAAACGGCGGCCAATTTGCTGGGCTTCACTCTGCCCATGATGCGTGAAGCTATCCGCGAGACTGTGGAGCTGCTCAGGGAGCGGGGCGATCGCCAGTTATACTACCAGGATGGCTTGAACTGGCTCGGCCCGGAGGATGAAACCTTTCTAACGGACGGCCTGCACCCTGGAGCCGAGGGGTATGAGTTGTTAGGCCGGCGTTTCCGCGACCTTCATGAATTTGCGTTCCGGGCTGTATACAGATTTGCGGAGTGATGAAGATTGGTTCGTTATGCAGTTTAGCCTTTGATGACTCAGCCTAGTACACGATGGCGTTAATATTTGAACAAATGGTGTAGACGAACACTCACAATTCCGTTATGTTGGTAGATATGAACAAAATGGGATAAATCGGGGTTATTAAATGCATTGATAGCGACACTTATTGGCATAGTTATCTCAGCTTCTCTGATCAGATCGGCCAGACCTTTACAAATTCAGAATACTTCACTTCAAGATGGGAGAGAACTCGATATATAATATGAAAACTGAAAAACAAAAAATGATAGCTGGCGAACTATATATGGCTTGGGACCCAGAACTGACACGTGAGCGGGCTTATGCCAGAAAGATGACTCGCTTATACAATCAAACTACCGAAATGGATGATGAATTGCGAGTTAAAATGCTTAAAGAGCTGCTCGGATCGACTGGAAATAACCTCGGTATGGAACCCAATATTCGGTTTGATTATGGCTACAATATTCATGTTGGTGATAACTTCTATACGAATTTTGATTGTACCATTCTTGATGTGTGTGAGGTACGAATAGGCTCTAACTGTCTGTTCGGACCCGGTGTTCACGTATATACAGCAACTCACCCAGTGGATCCATATGAAAGAAATAAGGGACTAGAATACGGCAAGCCGGTGACGATTGGCAACAATGTATGGGTCGCCGGACGAGCTGTTATTAACCCAGGTGTAACTGTTGGAAATAATGTCGTTATCGCATCAGGAGCAGTGGTGACTAAGGATGTTCCTGACAACATGATTGTTGGTGGTAATCCAGCGAAAGTGATTAAAGAAGTTAACGTATAAATTTGTTTTGCCTTTAAATCTAGTGGAACAAGAACATTGAGCACAAGGAGCATTCCTGTTAGACGCACAGATATGATTTAACGTTTAAACCGTTCCGTAGTCGATTTCCATAAACTGTACAACTTCCTTCTCCCAACGGTCGGACACAAAACCAACATGCTGAGGATGTATGTTGTAGGCTTCGTAATCTTCTTTAGAATTAAAGACCATGGAGAAACCAAAATCATAGTTATTTTTAGGGCTGATTTCACGAAATACCTGAAAATTATTCACCGTTGGGATATTACTAAGCGCTGCTTTTCCATCACTTAAAAACTTTGCTTCTTCTGCGGAGCCTTTCTCGTGTTTGAGTGAAAATACTACAGAATGAATAATTTGCTTTCTTTCCATCTTTATCGCCTCCTTTAGTCAATCAATCTAGTCTATTTTACTATACGAAACGAACCAAATACCACCATGATATTACCCTAAAATGTTCTTCCGAATGGCTTTTACCTTTTTATCTGTAAAGACTCCGGATTCCACTAAGTCTAGTATGGAAAGTACACCGCCTCGAGAGCCCCAACTTCCATCTTCTATTACTTGAAAACTTACCCACCAGTTTGGGGAGGGTTCCTGAACTTCAAGAATGCTAATAAGACTATTGTATACATTTGTAATCACGATGTTACGGATCTCCTTTGGCCAGTCTCCATCCATTACGATAATGTTGACCGTGATAACATCGCGTTCAGGCTGTTCAGATAATAACTTTCCTCCAATCGCCATGTAATCTTTAGGACGGCTTATAATCTTTTACTGCATAATTCCAGACATGATTAGATTCCAAACAACGTCAAATTCCTGTTGAATGGACGGCAAGAGCCACTCTCGACTGTGAAAAGGGTGATGAAATCGAATTGTTGACATATAGATTCCACGTGCAACTTCTTCTGCGATTCCTTCTTGTTTCTTCGATTGGCACTTTGGATGCCACGGACAATATTGTGATTGAGCGTTTTTGGCGCAGTCTAAAATATAACGAGATCTATCTCAACGACTATGACAGTCCGAGAGAAACCGGCAGGGCGTGAGTAGATACATCCAACTGCATAACTATGAACTGCCTCACCAGTCCCTGCAACTCACACGCCAGCTACGGTGTATAACCAGGAGGTTCAACTGATATCCAGAAGCGAATAACGGAGGGAGCTTCGTTCCCCTCCCGCGCCTTCGCTTGGGCTTTGCCCTCTATCTGTAAAGCCCACCGTTGCTACCTTGTTATCTTGTTCACACCTAAACTATATCTAAATTCCTGTCTTGACATTGTGTAGCACTATACTCCGTAACATTTTTCTTGATCTTCTCTTTGCGTAATAAAAGTGCCTTTGCCCGGGATATACACCAAATATCCTTCAGAGGTGAGTGAATCAAGAGTGGCGCGGACCGTGACCCGGCTGACATTGTTGGTTTCGCTTAATTCCAGTTCCGTAGGGAGTTTGTGGTATTATCCATAGAATTATTCACGAAAGCGACTCAGCTTTTTGACAGAATCATGAGAATTGGTTGAGAAATGAGCACATAAACGATGCGATGTGGTAATCTATAGTAGTGAAATTACTTAGAGGGAGTATTACCGTCATGAAAATGCAAAGTAATATGAATACTATTGAACGAATTCCGACCTCCGTAACGAAGGTGCTCTTCGAAACGATAAAGATTGGCATCATTAAGTCGAATCTCATTTCGATGATTGCCGGGCTTAGCATGGCGTTGTTCGTTCATCACTTATCATTCTTCGATAAAATCGGCAACGTTGCGCTGGCTTTTATCGGGACTGCCTTGGTGATTGGAGCCGCCGGCGTATTTAATAATTTATATGACCGCGATATCGACGGCATTATGGAACGGACGAAAAATAGGCCAACTGTGTCCGGAATTGTTGACGTCAGAAGCGGGCTGATTATTGGAACCTGGATCGCGGTTGGCGGTCTTGTCGCGCTGTATATTGCTTCTCCGCTTTCGGCTTTTTGCGGCTTTCTGGGGTTGTTTCTTTATGTCGTGCCTTATACCATGTGGACGAAACGCAAAACCATCTATAATACGGAGGTTGGAAGCCTGTCAGGTGCAATGCCTCCGCTGATCGGTTGGGCCGCGATCTCACCTGACATTTTGCATCCCGGTGCCATTGCATTGTTCCTGTTAATGGTGATTTGGCAGATGCCGCATTTTTATGCGATCGGGATTCGACGAATGGAGGAATACCGGGCAGCTAACGTACCGATGCTGCCAGTCGTCAAGGGTATTCGGAGAACGTACGTGCAGATGAACGTATATCTAGTTGCGTTGTTCCTATGCGGTTTCTTGTTCTGGTCCTTTAATCCGTACATCGCTGTGGCGAATGCGCTCCTAAGCTTGGGCTGGTTGATTCTGAGCATTTACGGATATCGTAGGAAGCAGGAAGACAAGTGGGCCCGCTCAATGTTCATTTTCTCGTTGAACCACATCACGGTACTGCTGCTGATGATTGTTGGCTACTCCTTAGGTGCTCCCTTGTTATAATTGAATGTCATAATCAAACTATAGGATGGCGTTAATGTCCATATGAGCCGAATGAAAGGCCAAGTTTCTAAGCCGCTGACTAACCTCAGGCGGCTTTTTAATTTGAAGGAAACGGGGGACAAATACTTTCAATCGCTTGCTTGTTGGGGTGTAACTCAGGAGCCCGTGTTGTTCGTACCGTACCGATATTTCATAACCTGGTATAATAAAATGGACCTTGTTCTCAAGGAGGTAAAACATGGATTACACTTCACCGATTGAAGCGGCGTCAAAGGTGAAATGGTGGCCTAAAGATAGCATTGCGGCAGGTCGTCGTCATACCGTTGTTCTTAAATCAGACGGGGCGGTGACGGCTGTGGGTGATAGTAAATATGGTCAATGTGATGTAAGCGGCTGGCGTGATATGGCGGCGGTTGCGGCTGGCAATGTTCATATGGCAACGAACACGGGTAATGCACATACAGTCGGACTTACATCTGACGGCACGGTGGTTGCTGTAGGTTGGAATAATCATGGACAATGCGATGTCAACGACTGGCGTGATATTGTAGCGGTATCGGCGGGTTGGCGACGTACCATCGGGCTTAAATCGGATGGCACGGTGGTCGCTGCGGGTCGAAATAATGAAGGACAGTGCAATGTAAGCGGCTGGCGTGATATAGTGGCGGTAGCAGCGGGTGACTGGCATACCATTGGCCTTAAATCTGATGGCACGGTGGCAGCTGTGGGTAATAATCGGTATGGCCAATGCAATGTAAGCAGTTGGCGCGACATAGTGGCCGTAGCGGCGGGTTACCTTCATACCGTCGGGCTTATATCGGACGGCACGGTGACGGCTGTGGGGTGGAATAAGCATGACCAATGCGATGTAAGCGGCTGGGGCGGTATTGTGGCGATAGCGGCGGGTAGTTATCATACCATCGGCCTTAAATCTGACGGTACTGTGGTGGCTGTGGGGTGGAATGAGCATGGTCAATGCAATGTAAGTGACTGGTGCGATATTGTAGCTGTTGCGGCGGGCTGCGCACATACCATCGGCCTTAAATCGGACGGCACAGTGGTGGCTGTGGGTGATAATGAATATGGTCAATGCGATGTAAGCGGCTGTCGCGGTATTCAACTGCCCGGCAATTAGTTTGTGGTATCCGTCCAACACAGTTACGAAGGCCAATAAAAGAGGATCAATCCTTGTTAAACGAAGGGGGCAAATACTAAAGGGTTATGAATAAAAATGTATGCACTATTTTTTAAAATGGGTAATAACATATCGTTGGAACATAAGAAAGTGGTGGATCGTTGGTATACTGAGCAGATAGTATATCCAGACCCGTAGGGTCAAGGTCGAAAGGAGCGATCATATTGAAGAATTTGCATCCCTATTGGATAAGCATTTCGATTATCGTCTTGGTTTTCATGATTTCCGCTTGTGCAGGAGAAACAAAACCTTCCGCTAATCCAGAAACAGCAGCCCCAGAAGCTGAATCGGTTTCGCCTCCTTCATCCGGGCAGGAACCATCCGCAGAAGCAACTCGCCCAGAGACCGAGCGTTTTGAGCTGATGACGGCTGAGGGAAATCAGTCACTGGAGGCGGTCCTGCATCAGGGTGAAGGGTTCTCCTTGTATGTCTTTGAGAAATTTGCATTTGATGCAGCTGCGGGCCGCTTATCATTAAGCAGCAATTCGGATTATTATGTGGACATTGAACCGCTGCCTGCTGATTATGATTTGACTCAGCTTGAAACTGCGGGCAAGGAAGAGTTGAGTCAAGTCGGAGAGGTGTCCGATTATAGCGGCGAGTTGGTTGAACATCCGCTTGGTTCCGCGGAACTCTACCTTCAAGCATCTGGAGAGGAAAGCATAAGCGATTATATCGTGTGGACATCAGAAGCAGGGGCCGCTTTTCTGTTCCGCCTTCATAACCCGAAAGGGGAGGATGCTTCCGATTTCGCCGGACCCGTTCTTGTTTCCTTATCTACCGTACAAAGCGATACGACTAAAACAACTGATTCTTAGTTGTTTTTTTATTTTTAATGAAAACAAAATGATGGTTACGCATTGAATTCTGAACTTGCTTTAAGTTCACGTCTAAGAGCCTATCGGATCCTATAGTTTTCTTGCTTTAATTACAAAAGTTACAGGAAGCATCTTTGCTTTTTTTGCAAAATCGCTGTTATCGTCCCGCGATTGCATAATTTCATCATCAGATTGCTCAATCATTTGCTCAATGACAAATCCCGCTTTTGCCAACGCATTCACATAGGTTGATAGTTTGCGGTCCGATAATGTTAGCGTACTCTCATCAAGAGATACCGAATACCAGGATTCATCGAAATAACATTTTTTAAAAACAAGCATATTATTTTCTGCAACAACACATTTGTGTATGGGGTGAGACCAACTGAAAATAAATACGCCGTCTTTTTTAAGGTAAGAAGCGATTCGGCAAAAAGTGCCCTCAAGGTCGGTCGTCCAGCCTATGGCATAAATCGAATAAACAAAGTCGAAATAATCCATGGGTATGCCACATTCTTCTTCCATGGGGGAGCAGATAAATTTTGCTGACAGGCCGCATGCCGTCAGATGTCGCTTTGCCTTTTCGATTTGTTTTTCTGATAGATCCACAGCCCATAGTTCAGATGCTTTGCGTTCCCCCTGATATTGCAAGGAATGACCGGTTCCACAGCCGATCTCCAGCATCTTTTTACCTGAGACATCGCCAAAAAGCTGGCATTTTTCTTCTGAGACAAATGCTCCATAGAAAGGAAGCGCGGTTGCTCCCAAGATGTCATTTCCTTTTGTGTCCCAAAAGATGCTGTTCGTTTTATGAATAGAGTTCTTATCCATGTCGACCGAGATGGCGCTGCCAACCTCGCCAGCTCCTATAATGTTTGTCCTATAAACAGATTTCTTGTCCATGCCGACGCCCTCCCCAAAAATAAATAATATGAGCCAAAAGGTATATCCCGACTTGTGCGTTATCCCAATAACATATCGAACACGAACACTCTGCGCTATTAACCCCCAAATAATATACCATTTTTATGATTAACTCCATCTAATAACGCTTAGGACACATCATCTCCATAACCTCCGTATTCTTTTCCAAAAACCTCCATCATATCTAACACAGGAATTAATCTTTCTCCTTTTTCTGTAAGGGAATACTCTACTTTTGGAGGAACTACTGGATACACTTCACGTTGGATGATACCATCGTTCTCTAATTCTCTAAGCTGCTTAGAGAGGGAGCCTTGTGATAGGTCTCCTAGAAACGTTTTGATGTCGGAATAACGACGTGTGCTCCCTTTTAAATACCAAAGAATGAAATATTTCCAACGTCCTGATAAAATATTTTGTGTAAATGCTATTGCGTACATATCTCCTTTTTCTTCTATAAACTCTCTTTGAAATCCATCTTTACAAACCTTCATCTTTATTCGCTCCCGTCCTAATGTACAAAAACATGTACTATGTTCATTTATATTGCCCTCTTTGCAAATGAACATAATGACTTTATGATTGTGTCAACAAAGCGGTCCATTACAAGTTAGTTTATTTAAGAGGCGGTGACTAATGCATAATGTTCTCAATATTCCGCCCATATATTTAGCAGGCTAAATAAAATTATAACATAGAAAGGAGGTTTTGATTAGTGAACACAGGAAATTCGAGACTACAACGAACGATGGGGTTACAAATGAATTCATATTGGACCTGGCATGATCCCGCACTATCTAAGCATGTTTGAAGGCGTATCTAATTAGCCAATTACAGTCGGTCCCATTTGCGGAAAGCAGATCTTTATCCTATGAAAAAAGAGTTTCTAGAGATTGTTGAGGGCCTCTGGGATTCGTACGAAGACGATGCGTTCATACGTGATAAGAAAAGTGGGGTATTTTATGACCCGAGTAAGATGCATCCAATAAATTATACGAGGAATTACTTTTCAGTGGAGGGACCACTAAATGTTAGTCGATCTCGACAAGGCAGACCAGTTATCTTTCAAGCCGGTACATCCTTGGAATTTATGGAGATAGCTGCACAGCATGCTGAAGTCATCATGGCGCTTGGAGATCATTTTGAATATCTTAAGGGATTCACTGCTGAACTCAAAAGAAAAGCGAAAAATCAAGGGCGCTCACCAAGTGACCTGCTGATTATGCCCTCTCATAGCCCTATAGTTGGTGAAACCGAAAAAGAAGTCATAGAAAAGCTAAGGGGAATCGAATCATTGATGCCCAGAAGTTATCGATTGCCCAAACCTCAATTGATGGGATCTGCAGAGAATATAGCAGAAAAAATAGAACAATGGTACAAAGCAGGCGTCATGGATATCTTGCTGATCAGACAGGATTATCCAGCAGGTTTAGAGGATTTTATTAAGTTGGTTGTACCCATATTGCAAGATAAAGGCATATTCCGCAAGGAATACGAGAACAACACACTTCGGGGGAATTTAGGGCTGCCTTACCCTGAAAATAAGCATAAGAAAGGAGAGGATTCATTTTGAATAATACCCTTGAATTACTTCATAATCATACGTCCGTTCGTTCTTATACAAATCAACCCT
>NZ_JBJURI010000043.1:0-44972 GCF_046098255.1 Paenibacillus jiangxiensis | reverse complement strand
ACACGACCGTTAAGCCCTCCAGCGCCGATGGTACTTGGACCGAAGGGTCCTGGGAGAGTAGGACGTTGCCAGGCAAAAGTCTTGCATGTTTAATAACCAGTCATCGATGGTTTTCGATGACTGGTTATTTTTTTATTCGTACCTCGCCAAATCAACCTCAATAGAGCAATGTTAATTAGCGGTCGGACCTCGGGATTTATGCCGGGGTCCGGCTATTATTTGTCATATGTCCATCGGTCGCATACAGTTGTATTCATTGGGAAATATACCTTAAGAACATGTGGATTCTAAGGCTTGACACCCCTATAGTGCTTTGCTAAGATTGCAATAATATATTTTCAGAAAACGTTACTTTGTCCGTCATGGATAGACATTCGTGGCGTTCTTAAACATATTCTAAGGAGGACAACCCTGGTGTGGGAAGATAAGTTTGGCAAGGAAGGCTTAACCTTTGATGACGTATTGTTGGTGCCCCGTAAATCCGAAGTTCTGCCGAAAGAGGTGGACACATCCACGAGGTTAAGTGACACAGTGAGACTCAATATTCCCCTGATCAGTGCCGGTATGGATACTGTTACGGAAGCGCCAATGGCCATTGCCATGGCAAGAGAAGGCGGCATCGGTATTATTCATAAGAACATGAGTGTAGAGAAGCAGGCCGAAGAAGTCGATCGTGTTAAACGTTCCGAGAGCGGTGTTATTACCAATCCGTTTTCGCTGACTCCGGATCATCTGGTATCGGACGCAGAGCAGGTTATGGGGAAATTCCGGATTTCCGGCGTGCCGATTGTCAATGAGGAGAACAAGCTGGTCGGCATTTTGACCAACAGGGACCTTCGCTTCATTCATGACTACAATATTAAAATTAGTGAAGTCATGACTTGTGAAAATCTCGTTACCGCACCTGTGGGAACTACGCTTCAGGAAGCGGAAGTCATTTTGCAGAAGCATAAGATCGAGAAGCTTCCGCTGGTGGATGAGGACAATAATCTTAAAGGCTTGATTACGATCAAGGATATCGAAAAAGCGATCCAGTTCCCGCATGCAGCCAAGGACGCGCATGGCCGTTTGCTGGTGGGAGCGGCAGTCGGAATTTCCTCCGATACGTTTGTTCGTACGGAAGCACTGGTTAAGGCCGGAGTAGACATGATTGTCGTAGACTCGGCGCACGGACATCACATCAATATCCTGGATGCGGTCCGCAAGCTGCGGGCAAGCTATCCGGAGCTGACCATTGTTGCGGGCAATGTGGCAACTGGAGAGGCAACCCGCGACTTGATCGAAGCCGGTGCATCGGTCGTTAAGGTCGGCATCGGTCCTGGATCTATTTGTACAACTCGCGTCATTGCAGGCATCGGGGTCCCGCAGATCACGGCTATTTATGATTGTGCAACCGTGGCTCGTGAGTACGGTGTGCCGATTATCGCTGACGGCGGCATCAAGTACTCCGGTGAGATCACCAAGGCTTTGGCGGCAGGCGCTTCTGCAGTTATGCTGGGCAGTCTGTTTGCCGGAACGGAAGAAAGCCCGGGTGAATCCGAAATCTATCAGGGACGCCGTTTCAAGGTATATCGCGGTATGGGCTCCATGGCGGCGATGAAACAGGGCAGTAAAGACCGCTACTTCCAGGATGACGACAAGAAGCTGGTGCCTGAAGGCATCGAAGGACGTGTTGCTTATAAAGGCCCATTGTCCGATACAGTTCATCAGCTCATCGGCGGACTTCGCTCCGGCATGGGGTACTGCGGTACACAGACGATTGAGCAGCTGCGCAATGATACGAAGTTCATCCGTATCACTGGTGCAGGGTTACGCGAAAGTCATCCGCATGATGTGCAAATCACGAAGGAAGCGCCAAACTACTCATTGTAATATACAGAAATTGCTAGAGAAGGCAGGCTGGGCGAATTAGCCCGGCCTGTCTTTTTTTGCGCCATAGCGTATGATAGAATAGATAAGTGATTGCTTTACGGGGAGTTCCAGGCGGGACAAGAACCCTTGAGCAGTCAGGCAAAACCCGGCCACAGGCCCAAACAACCTTCGCATATGACTACAGTGAGTTGGGTTGAGTGAGAGAGGAGTTTATTTAACGTTGAAAAACTCAGGTGAATGGAAAAAGAAAAGCTTGCTGAAGAAGAGTATTGCTGCTGTCGTGCTGTTTAATATGATGTATATGACCACTTTGCCGGCCATAAGCTCGTTGGATCCTACGGTAATTACTTCTGCTGCCGAAGCCAAAACGGAGATTGTCGGTACTGCCGGAATCAAAACTCCTGACCTGGCTTTAAAGTCAGCTATATTAATAGAACCGACTACAGGCCAAGTGCTGCTGTCCATGAACCCGGATGAGGCGCTGCCGCCTGCAAGCATGTCGAAAATGATGACTGAGTATATTGTTGCCGAAGAGGTCAAGCAGGGCAAAATCAAGTGGGACGATGTGGTGACCGTTGAAGAAAATACGGCGAAAAGCGTCGGATCGCGTATTTTTTTGGCTCAAGGTGACAAGCACACGGTAAAAGATCTTTATATAGCCATGGCTGTTGGTTCTGCCAATGATGCTACTGTTGCCTTGGCGGAATATGTGGCCGGTTCCGAACAGAACTTCGTGCAAATGATGAATGAAACGGCCCAGCGCATGGGAATGAAGGATTCTTATTTCATTAACTCTACCGGTTTGAGCAGGATCGATATGCCGGCGGAGTACCGGCCGGATACGGACCGCGAGACCATTATGACCGCAAGAGATGTCGCTACACTGGCTGGATATATTGTGCGTGATCATCCAGATTATACCCAATTTACAACACTTCAAAATTACAGGTTCCGCCCTACTGATAAAGATCCAATTGTCAACTGGAACTGGATGCTGGAATCCAATAAGAACATCACCAACTTCAAAGCTTATGCCTATGAAGGCTTGAACGGGATGAAAACCGGTCATACCAAGGCTGCAGGTTACTGTTTTGCGGGCACGGTAGTCCGAGATGGCATGACACTGATTAGCGTGGTTATGGGTGCTGACAATGAACCTGCGCGTTTTAAAGAAACCCGGAAGGTGCTGGATTACGGCTTTAACAATTTCAAGCTGCAGCAGGTTGTGGCTCCCAAGGCCGAGCTAGATGATCTGAAGACGGTGCCAGTAACCAAGGGTAAAGAAACCGAAGTACCGGTAGTCACCAAGGACGCTGTTACTTTTGTTGTTCCGAAGAATGCGACCAATGCGAAAATTACACACACGACAAATGTAACACCCGCTGCTGAATTGGTGGCTCCGCTTAAACAAGGAGAGAAGGTTGGAGCAGTAACCTACACCTACAAGGCGGATGGGATGGACAAGCCGCAGCAAAAAACCGTTGATCTGATCACGGCAACAAACGTGGAGGAAGCGGGCTGGTTCAAAATGTTCTTCCGGGCGATCGGAGGCTTCTTCGCGGATCTGTTCGGCAACATCAAGAATCTGTTCTAACATAACTGGCTGCAGGATATTGAGTATTTGGGTACCGTAAGGTAAAATAACGAGTTAGAATCTGAATTTTTTTGAAGTTTTCATAAGCGATCGGATCAACAGATTAAACCATATACAACAGGAGGCCAATAAGAGATGGAAACGGGAACATCACGTGTAAAAAGGGGTATGGCAGAAATGCAAAAAGGCGGCGTCATCATGGACGTCATGAACGCCGAGCAGGCTAAAATCGCCGAAGCGGCCGGAGCTACCGCCGTTATGGCACTGGAACGGGTTCCTTCCGATATTCGCGCCGCCGGCGGGGTAGCCCGTATGGCTGACCCGACGATCGTGGAAGAGGTTATGAAGGTTGTAACGATTCCCGTGATGGCAAAAGCCCGTATTGGCCACTATGTTGAAGCCAAAGTCCTGGAATCGCTGGGCGTCGATTATCTTGATGAGAGCGAAGTGCTCACACCGGCAGATGAAGTGTTTCATATCGACAAGCGGGATTTTACCGTTCCATTCGTTTGTGGTGCCAAAGACCTCGGTGAAGCGCTGCGCCGTATCGGCGAAGGGGCTTCCATGATCCGTACGAAAGGCGAACCGGGAACGGGCAACATTGTTGAAGCCGTGCGCCATATGCGCCTCATTAACAGCCAAATCCGCAAAGTACAGAACA
This sequence comes from Paenibacillus jiangxiensis, assembly GCF_046098255.1. Taxonomy (NCBI): domain Bacteria; kingdom Bacillati; phylum Bacillota; class Bacilli; order Caryophanales; family Paenibacillaceae; genus Paenibacillus; species Paenibacillus jiangxiensis. The sequence continues at coordinate 40,845 of NZ_JBJURI010000043.1, read as the reverse complement.
TGTCGAAGGACGAGCTTTATGCCGAAGCCAAAAACTTGGGAGTGCCTTATGACCTGCTGCTTGAGGTTCATGAGAACGGCAAGCTTCAGGTGGTTAACTTTGCGGCTGGTGGTGTAGCGACTCCTGCGGATGCCGCTTTGATGATGCACCTGGGAGCAGACGGCGTATTTGTGGGCTCTGGTATTTTTAAATCGGATAGCCCCGAGAAGTTTGCCCGTGCTATTGTAGAAGCTACAACGCATTATACGGACTATAAACTGATTGCTGAAGTATCGAAAAACCTGGGCACTCCGATGAAAGGTATCGAGATTTCCAAGCTGGCTGCGCAGGATCGTATGCAGGACCGCGGCTGGTAAGAGAGAAGGGTAATCTATGAAAATCGGAGTACTGGCGCTGCAGGGCGCCGTTGCAGAGCATATCAGAAGCATCGGTTTGGCCGGTGCCGAGGGAATTGCCATCAAACGCACGGAACAGCTGGATGAGATTGACGGGCTTATTATCCCGGGCGGAGAAAGCACAACGATTGGCAAACTGATGCGCAAGTACGATTTTATTGATGCGATCCGCAAATTCTCAGAGGAGAAGAAGCCGATTTTCGGAACTTGTGCAGGCCTGATTGTACTGGCTAAGGAAATTGCCGGACAGGAAGAGGCTCATCTCGCACTGATGGACATGACGGTCAACCGGAACGCCTTTGGCCGGCAGCGGGAGAGCTTCGAGGCTGATCTGAACATTGCAGGAATAGAAGAGCCCGTACGGGCTGTATTCATTCGCGCTCCTCTGATTCAGCAGGTTGGTCCGGGCGTGGATGTTCTGGCAAAATACAACGGTGAAATCGTGACAGCACGGGAAGGACATTTGCTGGCTTCTTCTTTCCATCCCGAGCTGACGGACGATTACCGGCTTCATCAATATTTTGCCGACATGGTTCGTGAAAATTTAGGCAGTAAATAAATCTGTAATCGAATCGACCTTGACCCTCATGCAGGGAATAACGAATGACGGCTAAGCGGCCGAGGCAGCATGAACGGATCGTTATTTTTCGAGCAGAGGTCAAGGTTTTTGTGTAGGAGGGAATGTCGTGTTGGACGTTAAAATACTTCGTAATGATTTTGAACGGGTACAAGAGGCGCTGCGCAACCGGGGCAAGGATCAAGATTCCATCAGCGAATTTCCGGTGCTGGATACCCGCCGCCGGGAGCTGCTGCAGGAAAGCGAGGCCTTGAAAAACCGCCGCAATACCGTGTCTGCTGAGGTGGCAAGGCTGAAGAAGAACAAAGAGAATGCGGATGACCTTATTGTGGAGATGCGACAGGTATCGGACCGGATTAAGGAACTGGATGAGCAGGTGCGCGAGTTGGAAGAACAGATTGATGAATTGGTGCTGTCCATCCCGAACATCCCGCATGAAGGCGTCCCTGTTGGGGCCTCTGAAGAAGATAACGTGGAGATCCGCAGATGGTCTGAGCCAAGATCGTTTTCCTTCGAGCCCAAAGCCCATTGGGACATCGCCCAGAATCTCGGGATTCTTGATTTTGAAGCCGGTGCCAAGGTTACCGGGTCGCGCTTCACCTTTTATAAAGGTCTTGGAGCCCGTCTGGAGCGAGCGCTGATCAACTTTATGATGGATTTGCACAGCAGCGAACACGGATATGAGGAGATGCTGCCTCCGTATATTGTGAACAGAGACAGCCTGTACGGTACAGGGCAGCTCCCGAAGTTTGAAGAGGATCTCTTCAAACTGCGCGATACCGAATACTACCTGATTCCTACAGCGGAAGTTCCGGTAACCAACTATCACCGGGAAGAAATTTTGCCTGTCGAGGAGCTTCCAAAACATTATGTTGCTTACAGCTCATGCTTCCGTTCAGAAGCGGGTGCCGCTGGCAGGGATACACGCGGGCTGATCCGCCAGCATCAATTCAACAAAGTGGAAATGCTGAAGCTGGTGCACCCTGACACCTCCTACGAAGAGCTGGAGAAAATGACGCAGAACGCCGAACGTGTACTGCAGCTGCTGGGCTTGCCATACCGTGTGCTGGCGCTCTGTACAGGCGATATGGGCTTTACGTCGGCCAAAACCTATGATCTTGAAGTTTGGCTGCCTGAAAGCGGAATGTACCGCGAAATTTCCTCCTGCTCCAACTGTGAGGACTTTCAGGCTCGCCGTGCCAATATCCGTTTCCGTCCGGAGCCGAAAGCCAAGCCGGAGTTTGTGCACACACTGAATGGTTCTGGCCTTGCCGTTGGACGTACAGTAGCGGCAATTTTGGAAAATTATCAGGAAGAAGACGGCAGCGTGCGTATTCCTGAAGTGCTCCAGCCTTATATGGGCGGGATTGAGAAAATTGCCCGTAAGGCATAGCATTGATTTTATTTTAGATTTGTGGTAAGATCAATTGTGTTGCGCTTCCTCTAAAGTTTCAAGGCGTGACGCATATTTACCACATGGAGAGGTACCGAAGCGGTCATAACGGGGCGGTCTTGAAAACCGTTAGGGGGCAACTCCACATGGGTTCGAATCCCATCCTCTCCGCCATTATACAATGAATACATAAGCTATCCGTTCTGCTGTGGCAGCTGCGGGTAGCTTTTTTGCATTTGTTAAAGATATAAAATTACCGCTAAATATGCTCTGGCTTCTTTGAATTACGTCGATAGATGTTTTTCTTATATCTTCAGGTCGCTTCGTGCATAAATGATGCTCCTTTGCCGCACGTTAACAATGCGGAGGAGGTGTTGCAAATGAACAGAGAGCTGCAAATAGACCAGCAGCAGCTGGTGGAGGCATGGCAGGAGCGCTTGCCGACCTTGATCGGTCCTGGAGATAAAGCGTGGGTGTCCGCAGACGAAGCAGACCCCAAAGCGCTGCGTATTCACATTGAAGTGGAAGGAAGACAGATGTACTCTTTTGATTTTGCTTGTGCCTATGTGGACTCCCGGGAAGTTAAGGTCAACCTGGTGGATGTGGAAAGCGAAGGGCGGACCGTTGATGAGCGGTCGGACATCATACAGCAGCTGGCTGACGACTACACAAGGCATATCCATCAATGCGCTCAGGCGCTGCAGCAGCTAACGCACGCATGATTGGAGCATGACCGGAGATTTTAGGCTATTTCTGACAGGGGTGATCTTAGTGAGCAGATCGAAAAAGGGAATGGACAAAAATTTATCCAACGTCGTTGAAAGCCTGGATAAGCGTCCCGTAAACAGCCATCAGGCTCAGCAGCTTGAGCAGGACCGGAATGACCGCCGGCACCAGGATGCTCTGAACCATGATGCAACAGAAGATATGAACCCGACCCATATGTGAGCAAGGTCAAACCCAGGCACCAGATTGACGCAAAGGAGACGGGAATCATGAGCAAGCCGAAAAGCATACCGGTACCTGAAGCACAGGAGGCTCAGCACCGTGACCGGGATCATGACCGGGGGATGCAGGAGCCGTTGTCCGGGTCTAAAAAAGTCAAAAACCGCAATCATGTCGACCACCATAATCCGGAAGGGTCCTAGGTCATCTGAAGGCGGAGCCATATGTAGTCAGCGTCTTAGTCATAGACTAAGGCGTTTTTTTGGTTCCGGTTATTCGATAAATTTACCAAAAAGTGTTTCAAAAACATACAACTTACGTTATCATGTAAGATGTGTGCATTCTTTATCTTTAATGTGCATCGGGGTTAAACAACGAGGGGAGAGAAAGAGTAATGAGTAAAAGAATTGCAGCCTTGACGCTGACCATGATTCTTGTACTGACGGTCGCGCTCGTGGGCTGCAGCAAGAAGATGGAGCCGAAGGAAGCGGCCACAGCAGCAGCAACACAATCAACAACAATGACGTCTTACGCAATGACCAGCAAATTTACGATTAATGACTTGTCTATGACATCCTCTGACGGACAAAGCGATCCGGACTTTGAAACAGCCGCCAACCTGCTGAAAAATGCGGAAATTACACTGGATGGCGTATATCAAAAGGATCCGATGCAGACAGAATTGACACTCGGCATTCATTTAAAGGGCGATATGTCCATGGACTTTACCATTCCTATGATCGCAACTAAGGATAAAATGTATGTGAAAGTTCCAAAGATCCCGTTCTATCCGATACCGGATACGGTTGTGGGTAAATTCCTGGAGCTCGACCCGGCTGAACTGGCCAAAGAGTCCGGCACCGAATTTAATGCGGGAATGATGGATCAGGCTAAAGCCCAGAAGTTCTCCAATGAAGTGATGAATGCTATTCTGGCTGAATATGCCGATTCCTATTTTGCCGATATCGATCCGAAAAATGCAGGACTGCCTGAAGGTGTAGACGCCAAACAGGTGGTTCAATTCAAAGTAACCAATGACAACTTCCAGGAGGCTGCAACGACATTTATCAACAAGGCGCTTCCTAAAGTTCTGGATATTATGTCCAAAGAAGAATATGCCGATATGCTGCAGGTGGAGAAATCCGAAATTGACAAATTCAAATCCGAGCTGGCATCGAACAGCGGCGACGTAGCCAAGGATCTGGAAGAAGCGAAAAAGTATCTGAAGGTAAATCAGTTTGATGTGAATACGGCGATCAACAAGGATAACTTCCCGGTATATCAAAGTCTGAATGCCAATCTTGATTTTAATGATCCGGACACCAAACAAAATGTTAAGCTTTCTGTGTCCGGCAGCGGTCAGTACTCTAAAATCAATGAGAAGCAAACCTTTGCAATTGGCATCCCTTCCGGCGATCAGGTGATTACCATGGATCAGCTACAGGAGGAAATGTCCAAAATCGGATTTTAATGCAAAAGAATAAGCAGTAAAAACCCAACAAGGAACCATCCGGCCTCGCAAAGTCCGGGTGGTTCCTTGTTTTTCAGAGCTGCGGCATTTCAGGCTTCCTGCAAAATGTCCTCTGCAAGGAGCGCATACCTGCGGTGGTCCTGCCATTCCCCATTGATGCAAAGCATTTTGCGGGCGACGCCTTCCTCCTGAAAGCCCGCTTTCTCCAATACCCGCTGAGAGCCTTTATTGTGCAGAAGAGTGGCCGCCTGCAGCCGGTGCAGACCCACCCCCTTGAAAGAATATTGAACGATCAGCTTGACCGCTGCGGTCATATGCCCCTTCCCCTGCTCGCTCTGTGCCATCATATAACCGACATCGGCATATTGAGCAACTCCACGTACAATGTTGGAAACAGCGATCGTGCCGATAAGACGGTCATCTTCCATAGTAAATATTCCAAATTGGCAGCCGTTCCCGCTTTCCTCGCTTTGGATACGCTGCATCAGAAACTGCTGCTGGCCGGCCAGCGTAAAGAAGCTTTCCTCCCGCAAAGGCTCAAAAGGAGCGAGATATTCCTTGTTGGCGCACCGAAGCTCAAGCAGCGTTGGAGCATCCTCCATGCGAAGGAGACGAAGAAAAATACCCTGCGAGTGGTTATATAGCTTTAAAGACATAATAAGTCCCTTCTTTTCTGTGAGTTATTCATTTTCTGCGCAGCTTGCGGAAGAAATCAGTCAGCAAAGTCGCGCATTGCGGCTGCAAAACCCCCTGAATGACTTCGGTGCGATGATTGAAACGGGGTTCCTGCAGCAGATTCATTAATGTTCCGGCACAGCCAGCCTTTGGGTCGGGGGTTCCATAGATCACCGTTGGAATACGGGATTGAACAATAGCGCCCGCACACATCGGGCAGGGCTCAAGTGTTACATATAGACGGCAATCAAGCAGCCTCCATGCGCCTAGGCTTTCACTCGCCTGCTTGATGGCAATAATTTCGGCATGGGCCGTTGCGTCGCTGGTGGTTTCACGCAGATTGTAACCGCGGCCAATAATTTCGCCGTTTTTTACAATAACAGCCCCGATGGGGACTTCACCGATAGCTTCCGCTTTATTCGCTTCCAAAATGGCCTGGTTCATCCAGTATTCATGCTGCTCGTCTGTCACTGGGAATGGGGCTCCTTTCGATCATTGAATTATCCAGCGAACAGGCATTCCGTTGTTAACATGATGTGCACAAATCTGTGGATAACTACATAGTTATACACATGGTTATACACAATATGTGCAGAATTCTGTGTATTTGTGGATAGATTGTGGACTAGTTATATTGTAGGCAAACCCCATAAAAATAACAACCGCTGTCTGCGTTCAATCTTGAAATAGAGGACTCCTCATGGATACGATTATTCTTTTCAAAAGGACAGGCAACGGGGTATGATGGAATTATCATGCCAGGAATCGCCAAAATCCTCTAAGTAGGTGACGAATAGTTTGTCTATAAAACAAAAACTAATGATGATTATGTCGGTTTTTGTCCTGGTCATTTTATTGTTAAATTTGGTACTCAATTATTATACGGTAGGTAACAGCCTTAAAAGGGACAGCCAGTCGAAGATGCTGCTCGCAGCCAGGCAAATTGAAGGTTCAGTGGAACGGAACCGGTCGATTTCAGAGAAAATACGGAGGCAGGCGGAATATAATCTGCTAATGGCCGCAAGAATGGCCGCTCTGCAATTGAACAAGGATTACAGAACAATTACGAGGGAGGACCTGGAGCAAGCAAGCCGGATGACGGATATTGTCCACATATCCATCGTTGTGCGGGAAGAAGGCGGCTTTAAGACAGTAGAATCTTTCGATCCCCGTGAGAGGGGGGCGGGAGAAATGCTTACCGGTACAGCGGCAGAAGCAGCTGAAGATCTTCTGTCAGGAAGTCAGACCCACGCTTCCGCACAGTTCGGAACTGGAACTGGAACGTTCTGGTCCTCCCCGACGAACGATTCAACTAAAGATCATGCTTATTTTGAAAAATGGGGCATGTACGCTGACCACCAGCGGAACTATATTATTAAAGTTTCTTTCCGTCACTCAGCCGTACAGCAGCTTGAGGCCGGGCCAAGTCTTGAGGACACGCTGAAGCAGATCCTCAAGACCGATCCGCGTTATTTGGAGATCACCGGTATAGCCCCCGCTGCATCCAGCTCCTCCGTTCGGACGGAAACCGTCGCCAAGAATGCCGACAGCCCCGGGAGTTTCGACACGATTCTGTTCGGTACCTATGCGCTAAACCAATGGGAAGAAGACAGTGCTGCCGTCGAGAAAGCGATCCGTACGGGGGACAGTGTCATGCTTGACAGCCGTGTACAGGAGAAGAAGGTCCTTAAGAGTTTTATGCCCTTTTATCCGGAGGGGCGCGATCCCTACGTCATTCGTATTGTGATGGATTACCAAAATATCTCCTCATTGATACAAGAGCTGTTATTCAGCTCTATCATCATTTCGGTCGTCCTGCTGGCTTTGGTCATTTGCGGCATTTATGTGCTTGCAGGTTATTTTACAAGGCCTGTTCAGTCCATATTGGAAAAAGTGAATAAGATGGCATCCGGCGAGTTGGATACACGGCTCAATGTGAAAGGGAACGATGAGCTTGCACAGCTGGGCGGCCGGATTAATGTTATGGCAAATAATCTTAGCCTGTATACCCGGTGGCTGAAGCAGATGTATGAGGAAAACAGGGCTGTTAAGGATCATCTGGAATCGGTCATCAATCAAACGGCGGATGCGATCTGCGTTACCGATACGGAGGACGTTGTTGTCCGGGTTAATAAAGCCTTTGAAGATTTATACGGTTGGGACAAGCAGTCAGTGATCGGGAAGTGCCTGGATTTAATCCCGGAAGAGCTGAAGGGGGAATACGATGAGCAGCGGCAGCGGCTGCTGGAAGGAGAAAGCATTACGTCCACAGAGTCTATTCACCTGCGTCGGGACGGCAGCCGGGTGGAGGTAAGCATCAGCATCTCGCCTATTTATGATGAGGAGAACGGAATCAACGGTTTTATCAGCGTAATCCGGGATATGACGGGCCGGAACCGGATGGAGGAGCTGCTGCGCCGGTCGGAAAAGCTGACCACGGTCGGACAGCTTGCCGCCGGAGTGGCGCATGAAATTCGCAACCCGCTTACGACCCTGCGCGGATTTTTACAATTGCAGCAGCAGACCGGATTGCTGAATCCGAAACATATCGAGCTCATGCTCTCTGAATTGAACCGGATCAATCTGATCGTCGGCGAATTCCTCATTCTGGCCAAGCCACAGGCCGTTCAGTTCCAAAAAACCGATATCCGGTTTATTTTGGGGGATGTCATTTCCCTGCTCGACAGCCAGGCTCATCTGTATGGGGTTGAATTTGAACCTCAGATCACGGACCAGCCGGCGTTGGTCTTCTGTGAGGAAAACCAGCTGAAGCAGGTGTTTATCAATTTGCTCAAAAACGCGATTGAAGCGATGCCGGGCGGGGGGCGCATTTTCATTAAATTGTGCTTGTCCGGGGAAAACGTTAAAATTGTCATCAAGGATGAGGGCACAGGGATGCCTCCCGATGTGCTGGCCAAGCTTGGAGAGCCCTTTTTCACGAAAAAGGCTTCGGGCACCGGGCTCGGACTCATGGTCAGCCAGCGGATTATTCAGAGCCATAATGGGCAGCTGGATATTGAAAGCGAAGAAGGAGAAGGTACGACTGTTACCATTCTTCTGCCTTGGGCAGCTCATGCGGAGAATACCGGAACAGCAGGGGCGCCGGAGGGCGAATTACAGAGCGGGGTGTAAAATCAGTTGCGTATCAACAAATTTATTAGCGAGACGGGATACTGCTCCCGGCGTGAAGCGGACAAGCTGGTGGAGAGCGGCAAGGTCACCATTAACGGGATTGTGGCTGTTTTGGGCAGCCAGGCCGAGGAAGGGGACGATGTTCGTGTTAACGGGCAGCCTCTGGGCAGCAAGGCAACCGGCCATGTATATATAGTGCTGAACAAGCCCGTAGGGATCACCAGTACAACGGAACATCATATTCGGGGCAATATTGTGGATTTTGTCGGTCATAAGGAGCGTATCTTTCCCATAGGCCGTTTGGACAAGGATTCTGAAGGTCTGATTCTGCTTACGAATGACGGTGACATCGTCAACAAAATATTACGCGCTGAGGGCAAGCACGAGAAGGAGTATATTGTAACAGTGGATCGGCCGGTAACACCGTCCTTCCTGCAGGGAATGTCGAGCGGCGTCAAAATTCTGGGCCAGCGTACCTTGCCCTGCGAGGTTACCCGCGTATCCGACAGAGTGTTCCGGATCATTCTGACGGAAGGGAAGAACAGGCAAATCCGGCGCATGTGCGCTGCCTTCGGATATGAAGTAAGACGTCTGCAGCGTATACGCATTATGAATATTCACCTGGGAACGCTTCGTACGGGAGCCTGGCGGGATTTAACGGATCGTGAGAAAGAGGAACTGGGCCGCATGCTGAATTATAAGCTCGTGTAAAATACGGAAAGGGCCGCTGACCATCATGTCAGCGGCCTATCTTATCATACCGCTGTTTTACGAATTACAATGCGGCATCACGTCGATACAAGGTTCACCGTTTTGTTTATAACACTCTTTTTGAATTTGTTTCAGATGAAGGACATATTGCTGGGCAATTTGAGTATAGAAATCTTGATCCTCAGCATGGGCTTCTTTTATTTTATCCGCCAATTTGCAAAGCTCCTTCTGAATTTCCAACTGTCTTTCTGCATTACTTTTCATTGTTCATGTTCCTTTCTTCGAAAATATGCTTTCGAAATTCGGAATGAATCATTTTATATTTCATTTCATTTTATTCTATTAATTTATAGAATGTTCTAGTCAATTTGGACAAACTTGTGTACATGATTTTTAGTAATCTTGGAAGGTGCCGACATGGTAAACGAAAAGCCCTCCGGACTCCCTGCTGGGAGGCGAAAGGGCTTTTTGTAATTTTCTAGTGATTCCCGCCCGAGGTTGCACTGATGACCTGGGTGCCGTTTTGATATTTGCGAATGATGGAAATTTCCACCCGGCGGTTCTTGGCACGGCCGACATTCGTGGAATTGGTGGTGCTTGGACGGTATTCCCCATAACCAATGGCGCTGAATTTCTGCGGATTAAGCTTCTTGTCCAGCAGCAGGATGCGCATGAAGTTCAAGGCACGATCAGCGCTCAGCTCCCAGTTGGAAGGATATTTGCTGTTGGAAATGGGAACATTATCCGTATGTCCTGAAACAATAACATCATAGTCCGGGAATTCGTCCAACAGAGCAGCAATCGCAGTGGCAAGCTTGCGGGCTTCCGGCTTGACGACGGCCTGTCCGGATGCGAACAGGGCATTATCGGATATCGTAATCATTAATTGGGACTGGTTGAGCTTGGTGCTCAGCTGCTCTGTTAACCCGTTTTCTTTAATATATTTATCTATCCGGCGTTTGAGCTTCTCCAGATCTTCCTGCTCGCGGCGGGCAAGCTCCTTCTGGAGCTCGCTGGACGACTTGCTCTTCACGGGGTCCTGCACGGTTTCCCTATTCTTGCCCATATCCACGGAGGGGTTTTCGACCGGGTTGGCGGAGGTGTTATCCAGTACACCACTCCCCCCGCTGAAGGCGGAGCTCATTGACTTTGCCATTTCTTCAAATTTCTTGGCATCCAGCGAGCTCATACCGAACAGAACGATGAACAAGGCGAGCAGCAGGGTCATCAAATCGGAATAAGGAAGCAGCCAGCTCTCGTCCGCATGCTCCTCATGCGGCTCGTGTCTGCCTTTTTTACTCACTGTCGCTCTCTCCCTTCTCGTTGTCGCTCATTTGAGCCCGCTCTGTAGGAGTGAGGAATACGGACAGCTTCTGGCTGATAGCTATGGTGGATACGCCCGATTGAATGGACAGCAGGCCTTCCACCATCATCAGCTTGATATCAACTTCTCTCTTGGACAATCGTTTTAGTTTATTCGACATGGGGTGCCATAATACATAACCCGTAAAGATACCCAGAAGTGTTGCGATGAAGGCGGCGGCGATGGCGTGGGAGAGCTTCTCCATGTCACTGAGATCGGCAAGAGCCGCAATCAGACCGACGACCGCCCCGAGCACCCCCAGTGTCGGAGCATACATGCCAGCTTGGGAAAAGATCTGCGCACCGGCCCGGTGTCTTTCCTCCGTGGCATTGATATCTTCCATAAGAACATCACGCACGAATTCCTGATCATTGCCGTCAATGATCATCCGCATCCCGCTGCGCAGAAAGGCGTCGTCGATCTCTTCCACTTTGGGTTCAAGGGCCAGAAGACCTTCACGACGGGTGATGGACGCCCACTCCATAAAAGTAGTGATCAATTGCTGGCGGTCAGGCAGCTTTTGCTCAGTGAAAATTATTTTGAAAAGCTTGGGTACTCTCTTCATATCCGACATCGGGAAGGCCATGAATACACTGGCGGCTGTGCCTACAAAGATAATCATGTAAGCAGCAGGGTTATTGACCAAATTGACGACAGGCGCCCCTTTGAGGATCATGCCGACAACCAGGGATACGAGCCCGAGTGCAAGTCCTATAATTGTTGAAATTTGCATTGTACACCTCGTCCATGAGAAATTGGTAGAACATCCGGTCGGCCAGGGGACATCCTTGCCCTCCAACGCATTTTGATGAAACGGATTACCATATTTATCGACAAAAGCCCCTTTTTTTTTAAGGGGGATTTCACGGTATAATGAAGACAACTCTGTTTAATGACAATTTTGAGAACATGAATTCAATCTGGAATAAGGAGCGGAGAGTTCGCATGGGTGTTAAGCATGGAAGGGAATATGAGCATATTCTTAAGGAGTTAACGGCTGCAGTAGGGCGTATTCCGGACAGCTACCTTTTTTTTGAAATGGAAGCAGAGGAATGGGAGTGTCTGGGCGGCGAGGAACGTGTCGAGGTTCAGGAGGCGCTGGCCGAGGATCTCTTTTATGCGCTTGGGGAAGAGCCGGTTATTCCGGTCGGCAGCGGAGTCGTCATTCATGACCGGAACCACTACCGGATCGATGTTCTGATCGGAGAAGAGGAGCTGACCTTCGTGTCGCTCGTATAACATAACCATGTGGATTTCTCACCGAAGCCATGGTAATATGAAACACGATATAGGCACTGACCCTAAAGACATCAGGAACGGCTTCCGTATAACGGAGAGGAGTAGGAATTACAATGCCTTTTACATTAGAGGAAATAGAGGCTCATCTGGAGAGGTTGGAGGGCTGGGAGCTTGAAGAGGGACGCTGGATTGTCCGAAAATATGTCTTTTCCAGCTTTATGAGGGGAATCGCATTCGTGGATGAGGTAGCTGGTATTTCGGAAGCATTCAATCACCATCCGTTTATCACCATTGATTACAAGACGGTCACACTGCGTCTTACCTCATGGGATGAAGGCGGGATCACAGCAGTAGATATAAAAGAAGCGCAGCAGTACAATGAAGCGTTCGAGCGAATGCGTTCGGAGGATTAACCCTACAGCCGAATTTAACTTAAGCATAATAAGCGTTTAAATGGAAAAACGCCCTGGTCTAGAGTTAATTACTCTGAATCCGGGGCGTTTGGTATATCGTCTGTACCTTTACCATTTTTGTAGACCATGCAATGAAAAGGCTTCATCCCTTCGGGAGTCTGGCGCTCGTAGGTATCGGTAATCCGAAAGCCTGCCGACCGGTAGGCTTTGATGGCCCGTTTGTTCCAGACGAGGACTTCGAGGTCGATCTCATTTTGCGGCGTACGGCGCCTGGCTTCCTCAGCGATAGCCTTCACAAACTCCGCGCCATGTCCATGACCGCATAGCTCGGGACGCATTCCTAGACCAAGGCGGGTCACCCCTTCCATGGGGAAATACTGGGCAAATCCGCACAGATCGCCTGACTCAGCCAATACGGCGACATATTGGGAGCTTCGCAGCTCCGGGTTGGCGAATTCGATATCGAGAGCCTTCATTTGCTCCCAGGGGAGCCAGCCGTAAATATCATAAGGCGGTTCATATTTCCACTCGCATATGGCAGCCGCCTGCTCTTCACTCATCGGAACGACCTGATAGCTTGTTGATCCGGCGGACATATTCTTTTCCCCCTACACATTACTACTTAAAAATGGTACTCCAGTTAAACCTGTTTGGCAATAAAAACAGCTTCAATTCCAATCGGAATCGAAGCTGCTATTGAAGTTCATATGAATGATGTAATGATTTCTAGTCAAGGGCAACAGATTCGTAAGTGGATGTGCTCATGACACGTTTGGCACCAAGATACCGATTGGCGTAGTAGCTTTCGTTCAAGGAGCTGACGGTAACACCACGCGATGAGGAGGAGTGGGCAAACTTGCCGTCCCCTACAAAGATACCTACATGTGAAACTCCTCTTCCGTTGGTGTTAAAGAATACCAGATCGCCAGGTCGCATTTCATCCCGTGAAACGGAGGTTCCCATATCGAATTGGGAGGAGGATTGGCGTGGAAGATCGAGACCAAGCTTCTCAAATACATAACTTGTAAATCCGGAACAGTCAAATCCGCTCAACGTTGTGCCGCCTGCTCTATAAGAAGTGCCTTTGGCATCCTGGATGATCTGGTCCATTTTAGAGTCCGCATATACGCTTCCTGCGCCGAACGAAAACGCCGAGAAGGCGATTGCTGCACTCATGAGTGCGATGGTTAGCTTCTTCTTCAAAAAAATACAAACCCCTTCCAATGCCTGCGAGGTTAGCTTAAGGGTTCGGTAGAAGGTTCCCCTATGATCCCTCTGTTGCGAGATCAATTCACCCAAAACTGGTTCCCCCGCTTCCCAGGTGCCGGGAATTCGGCTTCACTTAGATATGCACCTTGAAGCGTATGAACAATCATGAATGGTTTGTCTAAAAAGGTTACAACAATAATTACAAAGTTGTTACTATCAGTTCACTGCGACTATTGTAACAAAGGCAGCATGGTTTGGCAAATGTTTCATAGCAAAAAACTTCAAAAAAATAGTCTCTGCAGCAAGCAGAGACATAAAAGATCGAAAACACTATGTTAAGTGTAATTGAATGAACCTATACTTTTGATAAATCAATATATTTTTATTCGCTGAAATGCAGGGGTTGGCATCAATTTACTCCTTGGCGAACGAATCACAGGCCGTATTCCATAAATGATACTGTGCGGACGTATGCCATATTGTAAAAAGTGAAGAAATAAAATGGTAGGTCTGATGCAGAATGAGTGCAAGCAGCCCTGTCCACAGCCAGGCCGAAGCGGTAAAGATAGAGAGCAGGACGATTACGGATGCTCCGAGCAGTGCGGATATTCCGATACCGGGCAGGATTCGCCGCATGCAGCAGGCGAGCGAGAACCACGCGCCCCTCCCACTGATCGTTCCGAACTGCATGTACATCACGCATTGACGGATGAGCCAGGCCAAAACGCCCCATAAAGCGATGTAGGGGAGAAGACGGACGGCAGCCAGGAGCGGCTCGTTCATTGAACCGGACAGAGTCTGCAGCAGACGCGGTATAATCCAGTATCCGGGAAGCAGCAGAAGGCAGATTTCAACCATGTAATATAAAAGGGACGAACGCCAGAACAGACGGATGCCGATGAGAAAGGAGCGCCGCCCCTGTTCTTTCTTCATGTGCAGGCTGTAATACACACCCACCCGGACCAAAGGGGTCAACAGCATGCGCAGCATGATGACCGCAAGCAGAACCCAGAAATACAGATGGACGGAAGAATTTTGCGTCAATGCAATTTGGCTCTCCATCCAGAATAAGGTCTGATTGAGCTCGCTCTGCCCGCTTCCCGGATAACGCAGCAGCAGGGGCACGATCCCCGACTCGGTGTATTTATAGTTGAATACTCCCCAGACAAGACGGTAGATAAACAGCAGAATTACGATGAAAAAGTGCAAGCGGACGAGCGTCCAACCCTCTTTGACAGAATTCATCACCTCGGACACCTCACCATGACAGACTTCCAATCAGAGCTTCAGCCAGCCTGGTCATCCCCAGAAGCCAGCGCGTTTCGGTTTTCTCCGGCAGCTTGGCCAGCAGTGTGTTATTCAGGTGGTTGTTCTCCAGAGGGATCGTATGAAGGGGATCAATGACCACCGAGACTGCAGGGGACCGGCTTTGAATACGGTAGGTTACCTTTTGCTGCTTGCCGTCCCATGTTTTCTGCACGCTGCTTTTATCCTCGAACGTAATCTGTACGGGCACTGCCGGCACGTCGCCACCCTTTTTGGAAACGGTAACGACAGACTCGTACATCCCATTCTCCAGCTTGCGAAGCTGAATGCTGTCCACCGCGAAATCGGCCATCTGGCTGCCGTATACATACTGATTGAAATATTGGGACCATGACCTGCCCGTCAATTTCTCCGCCACTCGCTGAAAATCCTGGGTGGATGGATGCTTGAAGCGGTATTTCCGCACATAGGAACGAAGCAAAGCTTCCATTTTGGCGCTTCCCAGCTGCCGTTCCATGCCAAGCAGCACCAATTTGCCGCGCAGGTAAGCATTTTGCGCATAGTGGCTGGGCGAGCTGTATTTCCATGCTTCACGGGTCAGCGGTTCAGGGGCATAGACCTGTCCAGATTGCAAAGGCGTGTTCGGGATGAGGCCGTATTCCTGTTCCATTAATTTATCCTCCGCATAGGAGGCGAACCCTTCATCGAGCCACGGTTCTTCGAACTCATTGCTGGCCACGATGCCGTAAAAGTATTGATGGGCGATTTCATGCACCACGGTTCGCTCCAGGCTATATCCCGGCGCGGCATCGTCAGCCCCGAAAGCCGTAACTAGCGTCGGATACTCCATTCCGCCGGCGCCGTTTGCATTTTGCGGAGGAACGACGATGGACAAGGTGGAGTAGGGATAGGGCCCGTACCACTTGCTGAAGTTGGACAGTGCGGCTTTGGCTGCATACATATAACGGGCTTTCAGCTCTTTATGAGAGGAGTCCATATACAGCTTGATCTTGACGCCCGGCACCTGCGCGGTGGAGAATGGCTCTTCATAGGTGACAAAATCAGGCGAGGCGGCCCAGGCAAAATCATGCACATCATCTGCATAATACTGATAAATTCTGCGTCCGCCTTTGCTGACCGGAGCCCGTGTAGGAAAGCCAGTGGCAGCTACGATATAGGAATCGGGCACCTGAATGCGCACGCTGTAAATCCCGAAATCGGCATAAAACTCGGAATTGCCGTGGTATTGGTGCAGATTCCATCCCTCTTCCGCACGGCCCCGCCGTCCGGCGGGCTCATAGACGCTGATCTTCGGAAACCATTGCCCAGCCATGACGAAATCACCGGCATACCCCATCCGCGCAAAGACTTTGGGAAGCTTCACTTCAAAGCTCATATACAGGGTGATGCTCTCCCCTCCTTTCACAGGTCTGGGGAGCCTTACCTTCATCAGCGTCTGGTCCGCCGTATTGCCGTCATCGGGCTGAACATACTGGATACGGTGCATCAGTGGAAGCCCGTCCTCTGTCTTCAGGTCTTTCAAAGTGATTGAGCCGTAGCCGTTGGCGGGCATCGTATCATTGCGCAGCTTGCCGCCTGTTTCCTTCATAAACGTTGTTGCCGGTGAAGCGAAGGCATTCGGATACATATGAAAATAAAGCTCATTGACGGGTTTCCGTCCGGGATGCTTCCAGGTGATCGTTTCCTTCCCCTGCAGAGTCGCCCCTTCTTCCAAAGACACATCGATGTGGTATTCCACGACCCGGTTGCTCAGGACCTCAGCCGTGGATTGTGAAGGCAGGGCAGAAGTCTGAGGCACGGAAGAGGACACCGGGGGCTTGGCCTGTTCCGGCGCAGCCGCAGCGGATGGCTGACGGGCGGACACAGCTTCTCCCCCGGACAGGATGGAAAGAACAAGCAGCAGACAGAGAAAGGTTTTGCCGCGCTGTAGCTTCATATTGTTTTGGATACCTCCCGTTGACAAGCATCTACAGCATGTATATGTTTGCTTTCCGGGGATTATTAGTTAAAATAATTTGTAGACGTTAGATGGTCGACAATGATATGGAGGAATAGGTTATGAATCAGAACCAGCCGGACGGCAAGAAGCAAATCGCTTTGAATATTGTAAGCAGCAAAAGCAAACATAAAGGTTTTGGAGCTGGCTCCATCGACCTGAACAACATGTCCCCGGTGATCATCGACCGCGGTGAAGCGAAGATTGATGTCGGAGCCATGCATGCGAAGAGCAAGGTGGAGCGCGGGATCAAATTTTCCCCTAACAAGGAGGACGTGCCTAACGGCCGTCAGGTGTGGGTCGTGTGGGTGGCGGTGGACCGAACGGCGGACAGCCGATTCTACGGCGGCGCGACGGCCTGTGAGATGCTGATTGATGAAGAGGCCAAGCGTGGGTGGAAAATTCTTGCCGACCATGTGAACCGGATGGATTACGCATTGAAGCGCAGATTTATGCTGGATGAGCTGGGCAGTGAAGAGAAAACTGTGCTGAAGAAGCTGCTGATTTCGCATAATGAAGAATGGTGGAACGCTTCTCCTGATGAGTTGAAGCAGGCACTGGAAGGCTGAAGCAATATTTAGAGAGGAGTCCCGGAAGATCTATTGACCTGGGACTCCTCTTTTATGTTCTGAGACGTTTCGGGAACGAACCATTCCTCCGATCGTACTCCTACAGCTCTCCATACCTGCAGTACCAATCCAGCGATGCTTTCTTGGCGGAATTGTAAGCGTGCTTCTCAATAACGAAGCGCCAGGGCTTGCTTGCATACTCCTCGGCATAATCGATGTTGATGCGCGGGCCATGCATAATCCCGAAGTCCGGCACGGATGGCGGCGCGGCTTCCAGCCACAGGGGACCGGACGGCTGGTTCAGCGGAACGCCGTTCAGGCTTTTGTCGATGCGCAGCGCCTTGCACAGCCTGCCGGGCCCACCGCTTAACTCGTATGGCCGCTTCGGCGCTCCGCCTTTGTAGCTTGCCATCAGGGCGGCATCTCTGTCCGTAAGCGGCTCGACGGCACGGATCAAGACAGCTTGTGGATCATCTGCCAGGCCCGTCACGACGTTCAGACAGTGGTACATGCCGTAAATGAGATACACATAAGCGCAGCCACCCGGCTGGAACATCGTCTCCGTTCGGGCGGTTCTGCGGTTCCCATAAGCGTGACTCCCTTTGTCCTCCGCGCCGCCGTAGCTCTCCGTTTCAACGATCCGGCAGCGGATTTCCCCGTCCTCCGTCACTCGCACGAGCGTCTGTCCGAGCAGACGCGGACCGGCCTCCAGCGCAGTCATGGCGTACAAGCTGGGAGTAAGAAGGGCATGCCGCCCGCCGGTTTCTGGATGATCCGCAGCCGCCGCCCGGGAACCCGAGCCCCGCGCTGATTGTTTGTCCATGAATGTTTTCCTCCTGATATACGTTTACTTCATCATAACCTATCGGAGAGAACGATGGGAGATGCCGGTACTGCCCACCCATAGTTTGGCGCTCAAGTCCCCTGATATTCCATGTTTTTGGAAGCGGAATTTGAGCTTTTTTTATTCCCTATGACCAATTGAACCATGATTTGCAGAACGATGATAACGGCCAGACCGTAGAAAGCATAAACGAAGCTGCCCGAGGCATCATGCAGCCAGCCGATTCCCAGCGGCCCAAGAGCCCCCAGAATATAGCCTCCGGATTGGGCCATCGCCGACCAGCTGCTTGCTTCCGAAGCATTGTCCGTCTCATCAATCGGCAGCATCAGAGCAATCGGGAACAGCCCTCCCGCGCCGATTCCCAGGGGGATGGCCACAATCCACGGGCTGACGGACAGATTCAGCATCAATACCCCGATCAATTCCATCAGCGCACAACCGACAAGCCAGAACAAACGTTTCTGGAAACGTTGAACAAACATTGGAATCAATAAAGTCGAAGGCAATGAAATGATAGTAAACCACGTTTGGATGCTGCCGGCAGTCTCTTTGGTATAACCATGGCTCTGAATCGCAGGCGCAAGCCAGGCAGTCAAGGAATAGAAAATCGCCGACACCAGCCCGAAAAACAACGTCAGCACCCAGGCGCGCATTTTTTTCACGGGAAAAGACGCATCGTTCGCGGCAGCAGTCTGCCCATATTGTCGATTCCTTCGGCCGGTTATCGCCAATGCTAACCAGATTGGCAGGGCAATCACCGCAAGCAGGGCCCACACCGCCAGCGACCCTCTCCACGAGCCTCCCAATGCATTTTGCAGTGGCACGGACAGGCCGACGCTAAAGCTGGCCCCGACAGCCATAGCTGTAGAATAAATCCCTACCATAGAAGCAACGCGGGCCGGGAAATACTGCTTAATAAAGCTGGACAGCAGCGGTCCGGCAAGCGCAATACCTACACCGGCCAGGAATGCCGTGAACATTTCGCAGCCCACCTTGAGCCAGCAGATACGGGCACTGGAGGATGAACTGGGAGTACCCTTGTTCGACCGGGTCGGCAAAAAAACAGTGCTCACACAAGCCGGAGCATTGTTCCTGGAGCACTGTGTACAGATGGTTCGCCACTTGCAGAATACCAAAGACGCCATGGCTGAACTCCGTAATGATCAGCGTGGGGAGCTGGTGATCGGTGTTCTTCCGTCCGATTTGGACTACCGGATCAGCCAATTGCTTGTCGATTTTCATGCCATTTTTCCCAAAGTGAAATTAAAGCTTGTATCTTCTGTTTACGTATTGAATCAAGTGTTGGAGAACGAAGCGGACATCGGGATCTGGCTGACTTCCGCTCCGGACGAACGCCTTGTCCGTATTCCTTTGTGCAGCGAAGAATATGTGCTGGTCGTTTCCAGGAACCACGATTGGGCAGACCGTGACTATATTGGGATCGAGGAACTCCGTCATATCGAGACGGTAATGTTCCCCGAAGGATTCACAGGCAGAGAATTGGTTGACGGCTACTGTCGGAAATATGGTTTCACATTGAATACCATCATGGAGACCAGCTCTGCCACCTCTATTATTAGTCTTGTAAAGGCTAACATTGGTGGGACCGTCATGCCTTATCCAATCATAGAAGCGATGAATGAACCGGCATTACGCTGCATTCGGATTAAGGACGATCCTCCATACCGGAACCTGGAAATTATTCATCGAGCCGACCGCTTCCTCACCCAATCTGCCAAAGCGTTTATCCAGAAATCCATAGACTATTTTAATCATGGCTGAGGTCAGGTCGGTCTCCTCAGTCCATCAACCAGCGCTTGAAATCAGCCCACCAGGATCTTTTCTCCTCCCGGTCGTTCGCCTGTAAGCCGTCCTGCAGCATTTCCTTATTCTCCGGTTTCGCGCTTCCTCCTTGCCCTGGGCAGGCTTCCTTGGGCTCAGTCCCTTTCACGAACACCTCCAGACGCTGGCTGGGACAGTCGGAGGACGAGAGCTTGCCGGAGTCCGGATCGATGTATACACTGACGACGCCTTCCGGGATGGGGAATATTTTAGGGGGCACATTCTCCAGCGCTTTCTCCGTATATTCGGCGAAAATGGGAGCCGCACGGTGGGCGTCTGTGGCCGTGATGCTCTTGCCCTTGTCATAGCCGACCCATACGGCGGTCGTCAGCTCGGGCGTAAAGCCGATCATCCAGGCATCGGTGTCGGTGGTGCCGCTCTTGCCCGCCACCGGTCGCTTCATCAGATCGGCCACGCGGCTGCCGGTGCCGCCTTCCTCGAACACGCCCTCCATCAGGCGGGTGAGCACATAAGCGGACGCTGGTTTGACGACCTGTTTGCCGGAAGGCTTGGGAGCCTCGTATATTATGCGTCCTCCCGCATCGGTAATGCGGAGGATGGCCGTCGGCTGCACCTGAACGCCGCCTCCGCCGATGACCGAGTAGGCGGCAGCCATTTCGAACGGGCTGACTGGCGAGACCCCCAGCGCGAGTGACGGGACCGACTCCAGCTTGCTTGTAATGCCCATGCTGTGAGCCGTGGATATGACCTTTTCCGTACCGATTTTCAATATCGTATTTACCGCATAAATATTGTCCGAGGCCGCGATGGCGCGTCTCATGTCGATCTCCCCGAGATACTTGTCCCCGAAGTTGCGCGGCTGGTACGTTTTCCGGTCATCGTCATACCGGAAAAGCGTAGGTCGGCTCTCGAACATCGACAGGCTTGTCATCTCGCCGGAATCCAGCGCGGTCAGGTACATGATCGGCTTGAAGGATGATCCGGGCTGGCGGGTAGCGGCAAACACGTGGTTATATTGATTTTCCACATAGTTTCTCCCGCCGATCATGGCCTTGATATACCCGGTGCGGGGGTCCATGGAGATGAGGGCCGTTTCCAGTCCGCTGCTGCCCTTCAGCCCCTTGCTTACCGCCTGCTCCGCCGCCTGCTGCATACGCATATCAAGCGTGGTATAAATGCTCAGGCCACCATGTTCAAGCAGCTTCTCGTCAATTCCCAACTGCTCCACAGCCAGTTTCCGGATATAATCGCGGAAATAAGGGGCCGCCTCCACGCTTCTTCGTTCGCTCTCGGGTTTGATCGCAAGAATTTGCTCGTAAGCGGCGTCCGCCTCGGCAGCCGTGATGCTGCCTGTCTCAACCATGGAGTCCAGCACAATTTTCTGCCGGTTTTTGGCATTCTTCATATGGTTGTATGGCGAATAGTAGGTGGGCCCCTTGGGGATGCCTGCGAGCAGAGCGCTTTCCGCCAGGCTCAGCTTGTCTGCCGATTTGCCGAAATACATTTGCGCAGCCGCTTCAATCCCGTATGCGCCGTGCCCGTAATAGACTTCGTTAAGATACATTCCCAGAATTTCATCCTTGCTGTACTTCATTTCAAGCTGGGCGGTATAAAAAGCTTCTTTGGCCTTGCGCGTCCAGGTCCGTTCATGCGAGAGATACAGATTGCGTGCAAGCTGCTGGGTCAGCGTGCTTGCGCCCTGCGCCATTTTCCAATGCTCCAGGTTCACAAGCGCCGCTCTGGCCATGCCTTTAAAATCAAAGCCGGGATGGCTGTAAAACTTGCGGTCCTCCACGGCCAGCGTGGCGTCGATCACATCCTTGGAGATGGCGTTTAGCGGCACGGGGATTGAATTCTTGCCCCCAGCCGAGAAGGTGGCAATCACCTGCCCCTCGCTGTCGAGCAGCCGGGAATTACGATCCGTATCCGCTAAGGGAAGGCTTGTGCCGTATAAGTAGACAAGCAGCCCCGCGGCCGCGATCAGCCCGATCAGGGCGGTAACAAAAGCTATTTTAATGAACAAAAAGAATCCATGTCCTCTGCTTGGTGAATTGGGCCGCATCCCGCTCATTTGATCACCTTCTTCACACTTATTGACTACCCATTATTGATTACTCATTATTGTCAATCCCCCGGGGTCTATTCAAACAGAACCGGATTCGTAACGGGAAATTCAGGGGTTTTTACGAAAAATAGCAGATGTCATCCCCTTCGGCAGGGTAAATTAAATACAGGAAAGTTTCAATAAAAACATGTTTTGCAGTCCCGATGGGGGTAACTTATAATGCAAGACGTGTGCAAGCGTCCAGGCGATGGGATAAAGTCCTGACACGAATTCGACGGGAAAGAAGGTAGAACGATGGAATTGTGGTTTACGGAGAAGCAGACTTCCTCTTTCGGCATCACGGCCAAAATTAAACAGACCTATGTAAATGAAAAAACGGAATTTCAGGATCTTGCCATGGTGGAGACCGAAGAATTCGGCAACATGCTCGTGCTGGACGGCATGGTCATGACCACGGTAAAAGATGAATTCGTCTACCATGAAATGGTGGCCCATCCGGCGCTCAACACTCACCCGAACCCGAAAAGGGTACTGGTCGTCGGCGGCGGGGACGGCGGCGTCATCCGCGAGGTCATCAAGCATCCTGAAGTGGAGAAGGCTGTTCTGGTGGAAATTGATGGTGAAGTCATTGAATACTCCAAAAAGTACCTGCCTGAAATTGCCGGCAAGCTGGATGAGCCTAACGTAGAGGTGCTGGTTAATGACGGGTACATGCATATTCTTGAGCATAAAAATGAGTATGACGTGATTATGGTCGATTCCACCGAACCGGTCGGTCCGGCCGCCCCGCTCTTCGAGAGAGGCTTCTATCAGGGCATTTACGAAGCGCTGAAGGATGACGGGATATTTATCGCCCAAACGGACAACCCGTGGTTCAAGGCTGATCTGATCCGGAAGGTAAACAAAGACGTAAAGGAAATCTTCCCGATTGTGCGCGTTTATGGCGCCAACATTCCGACCTACCCGAGTGGATTGTGGACCTTCACGCTGGGCAGCAAGAAGTATGATCCGCTCGAAGTGGATGAAACGCAAATTCCTGAAATGGATACGAAATACTACAGCCCGCGCCTGCACAAAGCGGCGTTTGTTCTGCCCAAGTTCGTGGAAGATCTGACCAAATAAAGATGTTACCGGTTTACGCAGCAGCGAATTGATCCATCACGCAAACCCTGACCCTGCCCGCGACGCCAGGCGAATCCTGCTGCTTCGGCAAGGCGGGGTTTTTTACTGTTTGAATTGAATTGCGGCGGGGAACTGGCTATAGTAGTACAGTAGGAATGCATAGAATGGGAGCCGAAAAGACGATGTCGCAGCATACACCGGTCCGCATCCGTCTGCACAGCCGCCATGGCGGGGAGAACGTCGTGCAGGAGCTTCCCGCGGAAGCGACGATTCGCGGCGGCAGCCTGTACGTCAGGTATGAAGATCCGCAGGAGGGGCCGCAGGGCGGAAAGACACGGACCACCGTTAAAATCGGGAAGGACGAGCTTAAACTGATCCGTCACGGAGACATTCAGTCCGAGCAGACCTTCAAGCAGGGCAGCAAGCTGCCCGGGTTTTACCGTTCGCCATACATGAACTTCATGATGTCGAACGATACCGGAAAGCTGGACATCCGGCTGGATGGCCTCTCCGGTCATGTGGAGTGGGCATATGATCTGTATGTATATGAAGAGTTTTCCGGACATTTCGCGATCAGTTTGTTGATACAGGAGGAGCAAGAATCATGACGAGCAACCCGCTTGAACAGGTGAATCAGAAAGTAAAAGAAGCCATTGAAGCCGCCATTCTGGCGGCAGGCATCGTAAGCCGGGAGGAGCTGCCGGCTGTAGCGCTTGAGGTTCCGAAGGATAAGGCGCACGGTGACCTGGCTACCAACGCAGCGATGCAGCTGACACGCATCGCGAAGAAGAATCCGCGCCAAATCGCGGAGCAAATTATCGAACATATGGATCTGGTGTCCGCTTCTATTGAAGGAGCCGAAATCGCCGGTCCTGGATTTATCAATTTCAGACTGAACAAGAGATACCTGTATCCGGTGATCGGCCGTGTGCTGGAGCAGGGAGACGGCTACGGTCGCACACAGGACGGGGCAGGCAAGAAGGTGCAGGTTGAGTTTGTCAGCGCCAACCCGACAGGCAGCCTGCACCTCGGGCATGCGCGCGGCGCCGCTGTCGGCGATTCGCTTTGCAATGTGCTTGATTTCGCCGGCTACCAGGTTACACGTGAATACTACATTAATGATGCCGGCAATCAGATCTACAACATGAGCCGTTCCATTGAGGCCCGTTATCTGCAGCAGCTTGGCCAGCAGGCGGAAATGCCGGAAGACGGCTACCACGGCGAGGATATTATCGGTTTCGCCAAGGAGCTTGTAGAAGAGAAAGGCGACTCTCTGCTGTCCATGAACCCGGGAGACCGGGCGGCTTTTTTCCGCGAATACGGGCTGAAGAAAGAGCTGGACAAGATCAAGCGGGATCTTGAGCGCTTCCGGGTTCCGTTCGATTCCTGGTTCAGCGAAACCTCCCTGTACGAGAACGGGGAAGTGCTCAAGGCGCTGAATGAGCTGCGCGACCGTAATGAGGTGTACGAGAAGGAAGGAGCAACCTGGCTCAACACGACGAAGTACGGGGATGACAAGGATCGGGTGCTCATCAAGAACGACGGCACCTATACCTACTTGACGCCGGATATCGCTTACCATCGTGACAAATACGCACGCGGGTACGACATTATTATCAACATCTGGGGTGCAGACCATCACGGATATATTCCGCGCATGAAGGCTGCTATGGAGGCGCTCGGTAATGACCCGGACAAGCTTAAAGTGCTCATTGCCCAAATGGTGAGCCTGTTCCAGAACGGGGAAAAAGTAAAAATGTCCAAGCGTACCGGCAAAGCCGTTACGATGGAGGATCTGATGGAGGAAGTGGGCGTTGACGCGATCCGCTACTTCTTCACGATGCGCAGCATGGACTCGCATCTTGATTTTGATATGGATTTGGCGATCTCCACATCCAACGAAAACCCTGTTTTCTATGTGCAGTATGCGCATGCCCGCGTATGCAGCGTGTTCCGTCAGGCGGAGGAGCAGGGCATCAACGTTCTGCCGCTGTCGGAAGTGAACCTGTCCAGACTGAATGCCGAGCATGAGTATGACCTGCTCCGCAAAATCGGCGAACTGCCGGACGAAGTGTCCACGGCGGCTGCGTCCTATGCCCCGCACCGCATGATTCGTTACGTATACGAGCTGGCGTCCATGTTCCACAGCTATTACAAGGCTGAGCGTGTCATTACGGAGGATACGGAACAGACGCAGGCCCGGCTGGCCCTTCTGGCTGCTGTCCGTACGGTGATTGCCAATGCGCTGAGACTCGTTGGTGTAACTGCGCCGGAGCGCATGTAACAGAGCAGACGGATTACACAAATCAGATATAGTCGAAAAATCAACCGCCCGAAAGCCGGGCGGTTTTACATATTTATTATTTCAGTTTAATCCCTTCCCGAACGAGCCGGTAGGCATCCACTTCTCCCAATCTGTGCGTTTTGGACACCGTGCCCGAGCGCTGTCGTATGGGCGAAGCTGTCCGTCTGAGCAGCGTTTTGATCTCCGCCGGTGAAAGGCCGGGCCTTTGTTCGAGCAGAAGCGCGATGGCGCCGCTCACGTGAGAGGTCGCCATGGAGGTGCCGCTCATTTCATGGTACCTGTTGTTGACCCATGCAGAGACGATTTTCTCGCCTGGCGCATAGATATCCACGTGCGGACCGCGGTTGCTGAATGAAGCGATGCGTCCGAGACGGTCCGTGGCCCCGACGGCGATCGTCTGCGGATAACGGGCGGGGTAATCGATGCTTTGCCTTTTGCCGTCATTGCCCGACGAAGCTACGATCACAATCCCGTTGGCATGTGCTTTGTTGACGACATCAAGCAGCGCCTTGCTGCGTGTCTTCATGCCGAAGCTCATGTTGATAATATGGATCCGGTTGCGAACGCACCAATCTATGGCAAGGATGATGTCGGATACGTACGCCGAGCCGTTGTGATCGAAAGCCTTGACGGGACAGATGATTGCGCCTGGGGCCACGCCAACGGCCCCCCGCTCATAGCTGGCAGCCGCTATAGCTCCGGCGATATGGGTGCCGTGTCCGTTATCGTCGTACGGCAGAAGAGCCCGGTTCAGCAGATTGACCCCATGGGCAAGACAATGCCGGAGATCGGAATGACGAAAATCGACACCCGTGTCAATGACGCCAATCCGGATCTGTGAGCCTGTGGAGAGAGGCCATGCTTGATGGGCCTTTATTTTTTTAACCCCCCAGGGGAGGGTGGAGACGGTCTCCGCAGAGAGCGGAGCCGCTCCTCCGTGAACGCGGATGCGTGAATCATTTTCAATGACAACACCGTTCTGATATTTGCCGAGCCGGTCTCTTGAGGCAAGCGGAGCGATCAGGGCCCTGATCAGGTGGGATGGCTGAACGCTCCGCAGACCGGACAGACCTGGCTTCATTTTCTGCAAATACGAAAGACACTCCCTGTATTGAGACGCTTTATTGAACCGGATAATCTGTTTTGGCCGCCCCGAGCGGGCTGGCTCCTGAATAGCCTTGTTTAATAGCTGCAAAAATCCCGGATAGTCCATGAAGAGGCGCTCCCCCCTGTTGAGCCATGCTGAATTATTGTATGAAAGGAGGAGGAGAGCCGCATGAGGAACATGCCCCTTTTTACAATTAATAGGCTTCCTGCGTGTCATTCATTAACTGCGGACATAGGATACTGTGAGAGCTACAAGCTCTTTCGCATCACCTTTGAAGGCCTAGCCTTCAGAGGGGATACAGTCGGAGGCGGGGTAACCCGCCTTTTTTGCGTGCCTCTATCCTGTTCTTTGAAATCCTGCCCCGGTACATGGGCATTTAGCTTGCAATTTAAGCCTAAATAATGTTTACTTAGGTGTGATAATGGATAAGTTAGTCTGCATGGAGCAATCGCAGGCTAGAATGTTCGTGTGAATTACGCATGAGAGGAAGTGTCCTTAAGTGAGTACGCCACTCAACTTGAAGCTTGACCCCGAGAAAGTCCATGAAATACCGATGGTAGACCTGGCATTCATGGTGCTGAAGGCAGCCAATACGCCCTTCTACTATCGTGATTTGATGAATGAAGTTGCCAAGCTGCGGGGCTTGTCTGAAGAAGAAATCAATGAAGTCATTGCTCAGCTATATACCGAGATCAACATTGACGGCCGTTTTGCCTGTGTAGGCACCAATCTGTGGGGCCTCAAGCGCTGGTATCCGGTAGATAAATCGGAAGATGCCCTTACAGGCGGCAAGCGTCCGCGCATCATCAATGATGAGGACGATGAGGAAGAAGATTATCATGAGGAAGAGGAAGAAGCCTACGACGCCGACGACGATTTCGGAGATGTGGATGATCCCGACGCCGACGATGATGATGATCTGTTCGATGGCGATGACGACGATGACACCGATGAAGACGTCGTGCTGGATGACGAGGACCTTGATGAAGAGGAAGACTCGGAAGAAGAGAATGATGAAGAGCCGGCGGAAGAAGAGGATGAGTATTAATACCGGAATAAAAGGGAGACGGGCGGATGCTCCCTTTTTTTCTTTTTTTGGAATTTCCATCTTTCCCGACAAGTCGTTCAAAGTTTCTTGACAGAGGTATGAACAAAAGGTAAACTATTGCTTGGGCTTATGATTGAGTTATATAATATGTGCGTTTTGAGTGCTAAAAGTGCCCCGTTACCACGGGAGTGCTTTTTTGTTTTTTATAGGGGTTTTCCAGCCCGGCTCGGTGCTGTTGACCTTAACATGCAAGCGGTAGGCGGCGGAGTTGGGAAATTGATCCGCTGCTTTCTTTGTGGATGATAATCCGTGCAAACGGGTTACGCTAACATCATATGTCGCCTGAATTTCTGGACTTTATTTAGGAGGGTTTTAAAAAGTGACAAAGTATATTTTCGTGACAGGCGGAGTTGTGTCTTCCCTGGGAAAAGGAATTACGGCTGCTTCGCTCGGCAGGCTGCTTAAGAACAGGGGATTGAAAGTAACGATCCAGAAATTTGATCCATATATCAACGTGGATCCGGGCACCATGAGTCCTTATCAGCACGGTGAAGTATTCGTAACGGATGATGGCGCGGAAACGGACCTGGACCTTGGCCATTATGAACGTTTCATTGATATCAATCTGTCAAAGAACAGCAACGTTACTACAGGTAAAGTGTATTCCAGCGTCATCAGCAAGGAACGCCGCGGCGAGTACCTTGGGGGAACCGTTCAAGTCATTCCGCACATTACCAACGAGATCAAAGAACGCGTATTCCGCGCAGGCCGTGAAGCAGGCTCGGACGTTGTCATTACGGAAATCGGCGGTACGGTAGGCGATATTGAAAGTCTTCCTTTCCTGGAAGCGATCCGTCAGATCAAAAGCGAGGTCGGACGCGAGAACGTGATGTACATCCACGTTACGCTCATTCCTTATATCAAGGCGGCCGGGGAAGTGAAGACAAAGCCGACCCAGCACAGCGTAAAAGAACTGCGCAGCATCGGCATTCAGCCGAACGTGATCGTCTGCCGGACAGAGCATGAATTGTCTGCCGACATGAAGGCGAAGATCGCCCTCTTCTGCGATATTGACCCCAATGCGGTGGTGGAATGCCGCGATGCTTCCACTCTGTATGAAGTTCCGCTCAACCTGCGGGAAGAGGGGTTGGATGAAATTGTTGTCAACCATCTGAAGCTGACCACCCCTCCTGCGGATATGTCGGAATGGGAAGCGCTCGTAGACCGGATCAGCAGGCTGGAGACGACCGTTGAGATTGCCATTGTCGGCAAATATGTCGCTTTGCATGATGCCTATCTCAGCGTGGTGGAGTCCCTTTCTCACGCAGGATTTGCCGCCAATGCGGACGTGAAGATCCGCTGGGTCAATGCAGAAGAGCTTACGGATGAGAATGTGGAGAGCATTCTTGGCGGTGTAGGCGGCATTCTGGTGCCAGGCGGTTTCGGAGACCGGGGAATCGAGGGCAAAATCAGCGCGATTCGCTACGCCCGTGAGCGGAAAATTCCGTTCTTCGGCATTTGCCTTGGCATGCAGGTTTCCGTCATTGAAGTGGCCCGCGCGCTGGCGGGATTGGACGGAGCCAACAGCTCTGAAATTAACCCGGCGACTGAATACCCGGTAATCGACCTGCTGCCTGAACAGAAGGATATCGAAGATTTGGGCGGAACGATGCGGCTCGGATTATATCCGTGCAAGCTGGTTGAGGGCTCCCTCGCCATGTCTTGTTATAATGATGAGCTTGTGTATGAAAGACACCGTCACCGGTATGAATTTAATAACGAGTACCGTGAAGTGATCGAGGGAGCCGGCCTGAAAATTTCCGGCACCTCTCCGGACGGACGTCTGGTGGAGATTGTGGAGTATCCGGATCACCCTTGGTTCCTGGCCGTACAGTTCCATCCGGAGTTTACGTCCCGTCCGAACCGTCCGCAGCCGCTGTTCCGTGAATTTGTCAAAGCATCCTTGCTGAATAAAGCTTAAGCAACAAAGGTCTCCCCCGGGAGGCCTTTTCTTTTCCACATTTTTGAACAGGGGAAGGATTTCACCCGTTAAGCGCGAATACCTTTTGAGTGATCAGTTATATCAATGGCTTACAGCTCCGGACTTTGCTTAGGACAGCCATTGTTGCTTTTCAAGACCCGGGAGGTTAAAAAAGTGGAGATGAAAAAGGTTCTGATAGTCGATGACCAAAACGGTATCCGCATTTTGTTGATGGAAGTGTTCAGCAGTGAGGGGTATGAGACCTTTCAAGCGGCCAACGGAAAAATCGCTCTGGAAATCGTTGAACGCGAGACACCGGACCTTGTGCTGCTGGATATGAAGATTCCAGGCATGGACGGGCTGGAAATCTTAAAGCACATCAAAAGCGGAAATCCTGAGATCAAAGTAATTATGATGACAGCTTACGGTGAACTCGATATGATCAAGGAAGCGACTGAACTGGGCGCTCTGATGCATTTCACCAAGCCGTTTGATATCGATGAAATGCGCATCGCGGTGAACGGACAGCTGAAGGATGGACAGGAAGAGCCTAACCGGTTCAGGTAAGAGCCCTGTATTTGTACAGGGTTTTTTGTTTTTTTGTATTTTTTGTTAAACTGCTAGTATAAATTGAAGAGTGTATTCCGAGGCTGGTAGTTAAAGGACGGAAAAAGACCTTCTTAACCCGTTTATAAAAGATGCAATATATAGATGAAATATAGCATCATGGGTCTATATCTGGTGGTTAGGCTGCTATACACGCGAGGGGCTGTTTTTTGTAGGACAAAACGGGTGATTACGGGCTTTCCGGCCCCTTTATGCGCCTGTAAAAGCTTGTTTAGTATTTGACATGGGATGTGGTATAATAGGCCCTGTGTGAATGTCGGCTAAAAACCATAGACAAACCCAATACCCCTTAGGAGGATGAAACCATGCCATTAGTATCCATGACAGACATGCTGAACAAAGCCCTTGAAGGGAAATATGCTGTAGGTCAATACAACATCAACAACCTGGAGTGGACCCAAGCTATTCTCGCTGCTGCCGAAGAAGAGAAATCCCCGGTAATTCTCGGTGTATCCGAGGGTGCCGCACGCCATATGGGCGGCTTTTATACTGTTGTAAAAATGGTAGAAGGCCTCCTGCACGACATGAAAATCACGGTTCCGGTTGCCATTCATCTTGACCATGGCTCCAGCTTCGAGAAATGTAAAGAAGCGATCGACGCCGGATTTACATCCGTTATGATCGACGATTCCCACAGCCCGATCGACACCAATATTGCGACAACCAAGAAGGTTGTTGAATACGCTCATGCCAAAGGTGTTTCCGTTGAAGCCGAAGTCGGCATGGTCGGCGGCCAGGAAGACGACGTTGTCGGTGACGTAATGTATGCCAAACTGGACGACTGCGTACGCATCGTAAATGAAACAGGCATCGATACGCTGGCTCCTGCGCTGGGCTCCGTTCACGGACCGTACAAAGGCGAGCCAAACCTTGGCTTCAAGGAAATGGAAGAAATCTGCAATGCGGTTAAAGTTCCACTGGTTCTGCATGGCGGTACTGGAATTCCTACTCATGACATCAAAAAAGCCATCTCTCTCGGAACTTCTAAAATCAACGTTAACACCGAGAACCAAATTGAGTTCACCAAGGCTGTCCGCGAAGTTCTGGCTGCCAAGCCTGATGCTTATGACCCACGCAAATACATTGTGCCAGGCCGTGACGCAATCAAACAAACAGTTATTGGAAAAATCCGCGAGTTCGGCTCCAACAACAAGGCGTAAGACAAGGTTATTTTACAGGATGCGGTTGTTATCCTGCAGTTACTGAAACACTCGATTTTACATCGGACAGACCCTTCGGGGGCTGTCCGATATCATACGGATATGGAAGTGCACCGCTTAGCCGGTGTTTTTCCATTTCAGTTACCAATTGACTTCCATGAGAACATGTTTTCAGCTGTGGAGTGAAGTAGGGGGACCCTAAAGCTTATGGAAAAATTGATGATTAGCGGTGGACGTCCACTGCAGGGCATGGTTTCCATCAGCGGAGCCAAGAACAGTGCAATCGCTTTGATTCCTGCCGCTATTCTGGCGGAATCGGAAGTGATACTGGATAATTTGCCTCTTCTTAGCGATGTTGCGGTGTATGCCGAAATTTTGGAGGAGCTTGGGGCAAAGGTTGTCTGGGAAGGCAGCCAAATGCGCATTGATCCTTCAGCCATCAAATCCATTCCGATGCCTAACGGCCCTGTCAAGAAGCTTCGCGCTTCCTATTATATGATGGGGGCAATGCTCGGAAGGTTTAAGGAAGCGGTGGTCGGACTCCCTGGAGGATGCAATTTTGAGCCCCGGCCTATTGACCAGCATATCAAAGGCTTTGAGGCGCTTGGAGCGACCGTGACCAACGAGCATGGCTCCATTCATTTGCACGCAAAAGAGCTGCGCGGCACGAAAATCTATCTGGATGTCAGCAGTGTCGGAGCGACCATTAATATCATGCTGGCGGCCGCCCGGGCCAAAGGCGCTACAATTATCGAAAATGCGGCCAAAGAGCCTGAGATTATAGATGTAGCCACATTACTAAATTCAATGGGCGCCGTCATCAAGGGGGCCGGAACCGAAACGATCCGGATCGAGGGCGTTTCGGAGCTTCACGGCTGCCGCCACTCCATCATTCCGGATCGAATTCAGGCCGGCACCTATATGATAGCCGCAGCTGCCACGCGCGGGGATGTACTGATCGATAACGTTATTCCCAAGCACCTGGAGGCCATTACTGCCAAAATGCAGGAAATGGGTGTCGTCATTGAGGAATTTGATGAGAGCATCCGGGTCAAGGGAGCGCCTTCCTATGAGCATGTTGACGTCAAGGCGCTGGTCTATCCGGGTTTTGCCACAGACCTTCAGTCACCGATGACCAGTCTGCTTACGCAAGCCCGCGGTGTGAGCGTGCTGAGCGACTTTGTATACAGCAACCGCTTTAAGCATGTACCGGAATTGATCCGCATGGGTGCTAAGATTCGTGTGGAAGGACGCTCGGCCATCATCGAAGGCGGCCCTCTGAACGCCGCCAAGGTTAAAGCCGCCGATCTGCGCGCAGGCGCGGCGCTGGTCATTGCCGGGCTTACAGTGGAGGATGGAGTTACCGAAGTAACCGGCGTTGAATATATTGATCGCGGTTATGATCATCTCGTATCCAACTTACGGATGCTGGGAGCGGATGTATGGCGTCAGAATGAGTGATACTCCTTCAGGTGATGTTGGGTTTTAACACGGCAACAGCCGGCGCAAGGAAGCAAAATGCCTTGCGTCTCTCGCTTTTGCTGCATAATTTATACCTTTTTGGGTAAAAATAAATGAATGAAGATTTTGTCCTTTATCTTAACGGACTTATTAATTGAATAGGTGGTTATTACATGGATCTGCAAATTTCCGATCTGGAAGAAAAAAAGCTGACGGATTTATACAAGCTTGCCAAGCAGTATCAAATCCCGTATTACGGTCAGTTGAAGAAAAAAGAGTTGATTTTTGCCATCCTGAGGGCGCAGGCGGAACAGAGCGGCCTGATGTTCATGCAGGGTGTGCTGGAGATTCTGCCCGAGGGCTATGGCTTCCTGAGGCCGATTAACTATCTCCCGAGTGCCGAGGATATCTATATATCGGCTTCTCAGATTCGAAAGTTTGATCTTCGAACGGGCGACTTGGTATCCGGCAAATGCCGTGCTCCGAAAGAGAATGAACGTTACTTCGGGCTGCTCCAGGTGAACGCAGTCAATGGTGAAAGTCCAGAGCATGCGGCGGAACGGCTGCACTTTCCGGCCCTGACTCCACTTTATCCGCAAACCAAGCTGGTTCTCGAAACCTCCCCCAACAATTTGTCTACGCGAATTATGGATATACTTGCCCCTGTTGGATTAGGACAGCGCGGATTGATCGTAGCCCCTCCAAAAGCTGGGAAAACGTTACTCCTCAAAGAAATTGCCAACAGCATCTCAACCAACAATCCCGAGATCGAATTGTTTGTTCTTTTGATCGATGAACGCCCTGAAGAAGTAACCGATATGTCGCGTTCGGTGAAAGGGGAGGTTGTGGCTTCGACGTTTGACGAGCTGCCCGAGAATCACATCAAGGTGGCTGAACTGGTGCTGGAGCGCGCGCTCCGTCTGGTGGAGGCTAAGAAGGACGTTGTCATTTTGCTGGACAGCATTACACGGCTTGCACGCGCCTACAACCTGGTTATCCCTCCTTCCGGCCGCACGCTGAGCGGCGGTATCGATCCGGCGGCATTTCACCGTCCGAAGCGGTTTTTTGGCTCTGCCCGGAACGTGGAAGAGGGCGGCAGTCTGACTATTCTGGCTACCGCGCTGATTGATACGGGCTCGCGTATGGATGACATTATTTATGAAGAATTTAAGGGTACGGGCAATATGGAGCTGCATCTTGACCGGAAGCTGGCTGAGCGCCGCATATTCCCTGCCATTGATATCAGACGTTCGGGAACACGCCGTGAAGAAGTTCTGCTTAATAAAGATGAGCTGGACACCATCTGGGCCATCCGTAGAAATATGACGGAAAGCCATGAATTTGTGGAAAACTTCCTGAAAAAGCTGCGCAACACCAAAACCAATGCCGAGTTTTTGGCTTCCTTTGACATTTCGGCTCCGGCTGGAGGATCCGGCAGTGGCGGCGGTCAGCGCAGAACGCCAAGATCAGCGGCAGCTACGGTCCCTGCTACTACGAACGGGTAAATATATGAATAGATCTCAAAAGCTGCAACGCTTGAAGGAACGAAAGGAGTTCCGATATGTATTTGGTATACGCTGATGAAAAAGGCAACGTCTTTGATCATCCTTCGCTGTACGGTCTTGCCCGCAGCGCCGATATGATCGTCGAAATTATGGAGGATGAGCTGGTACCCCTTCCTGATGGGGCTACTCTGGTCGGGCTGCCGCACACCCGGCCGGTCGGCATGAACCCGGATACGGGGGAAATGGTGCCTCTGCCCGGAAACGTGCAGGCCGTGGGTGCCTTGTTGCCCCAGGGGTATACTCGACTCTGTCTGCCGGGTTATGTGAAGACGGACAAGGAATACCGCCTTCCGTTATTCGGATATTCGGCTGTCGTATGGAAAGACGGTTCTTTTTACGTCACAGCGGAACAAAGCGATCAACCGGACAAATGGAATCCGGACAACTGTGACCGCAGCCAGGTGCGGCTAGGCGTACAACGGCTGACGGAGCAGTATCCGGACAACCGCTTATATCAGCATTTGTCCAATTGTGCGCTCGGTTATGAATGCCTGACCTCGTCAAATACGTTTTTGAACCGCTGGGAAGGCGGCGTGCCAGTATCTTATTCCTGTAATGCGGGATGCTTCGGATGTATCTCCGAGCAGCCGGATGACAGCGGGTTCGTATCCCCGCAGACCCGAATGAACTTCCGGCCGCGGGTGGAGGAAATTGTAGAGATTATGCTGGAGCACCTGAAAACCCCTGAATCCATCATCAGTTTTGGACAAGGGTGTGAGGGCGAGCCGTCCACGCAGGCCAAGCTGATTATCGAAGCGATCCGGGAAGTCCGCAAAACAACGGACATGGGATACATCAATATCAATACAAATGCCGGGTTAACGGATCATATCCGGGGAATTGTAGATGCAGGGCTTGATCTGATGCGAGTCAGCACAATCAGCGCGCTGGATGATCATTATAATGCGTATTACAAGCCGCGGGCCTATACTCTGGCCAATGTGGAGAAATCGATGAAGTATGCGGCCGAGCAAGGGGTCTATACCTCGATCAATTATCTTATCTTTCCGGGTGTAACCGACCGGGAGGAAGAAATTGAGGCGATGATTGAATTTGCCAAGCGCACCAAGCTGAAGCTTATTCAAATGCGCAATCTTAACATCGATCCGGAAGCGTATCTGGAGCTTATCCCTCGAGCCCAGGGTGAGATCTTGGGCATGAAGCAGATGCTGGAGATTTACCGGCAGGAGCTTCCTGATGTTGTGATCGGATCGTATACCCATGTCCCGCCATCAGGGCAGGCACGGCCGAAGTCACCGGTTATGACGCGTTGAAATATTATGTGAAAGCCATTGCGGACAGTTGTAATGGATGATATAATATAATCATATGTCCATATATCTCTGGGCTGATAAGATGCTCAGGGCGGAAAGAGGTGAAACTCATGCAAGAAGCTATTCAACCGAAATATCACGTTACTACTGTAACATGCGCTTGTGGTAATACGTTTGAAACAGGCTCCGTCAAAGAAGACCTGCGCGTGGAGATTTGCTCCAATTGCCATCCGTTCTTCACAGGCAAACAAAAATTTGTTGATGCCGGCGGACGTGTTGATAGATTTAAGAAAAAATACGGAATGTAATCCGGTAGGCCGTTTCGCGGCATGAACCGTATCAGACAGACCTTTGCCTTGTGCGGAGGTCTTTTTTGTTGCCGGAAAAGGGACCATTTTATCCCGGTTGATTTTTGTACATGCATAGGATATACTTATTTTCACCGTGCTAGACGGGGAGGCAGCGGTGCCCTGTAACTCGCAATCCGCTATAGCGAGGTTGAATTCCTGTTAGCGGTATTGTCGATGTGAGGCTGGTCCCTGAGCACAATGTTGACGGTTGGGTCCTCCGCAATGAGTACTTGTGAACCTGGTCAGGTCCGGAAGGAAGCAGCCATAAGCAAGCCCGCTCATGTGCCGGAGGGTGGCCTAGCCCGAGTTGCTGCGCAGGTTTGCCGCTCGGATCGCAATTATCAATAACAGGTGCACGGCTTAATATGAATATTCAAATCCATTGATGGTTGCAGCACACAGCATCTTTTGCCACAGGCAAAGGATGTTTTTTTGTACATAAAAACCGGGACAGGTTAAAGTTTAGATTCGTACGGGAATATAGTATAATGTAGTAACGACGAAGGTCACGAAAGTGATGTTGAAAGAGGGTAACGCGAATTGGAACATATAGCGTTGTACCGTGCTTGGCGGCCTCAGTCGTTTCAGGACATGGTAGGACAGCAGCATATTATCCAGACCTTGCAGAATGCCATTCGGGAGGGACGTACGTCCCATGCTTATTTGTTCAGCGGTCCCCGGGGCACCGGCAAGACGAGTGCGGCCAAAATTTTGGCCAAGGCTGTGAACTGCGAGCGTGGTCCGGCCACCGAGCCCTGCAATGAGTGCGAATCCTGTAAGCGGATAACAGCCGGGGCGGTTATGGATGTGCAGGAGATTGATGCGGCCTCCAACCGTGGTGTTGAAGAAATCCGTGATTTGCGGGATAAAGTGAAATATGCGCCGACGGAAGTCCGGCAAAAAGTGTATATCATTGATGAAGTGCATATGCTGACGACGGAAGCGTTCAACGCTCTTCTTAAGACGCTCGAAGAACCGCCTCCGCACGTCATGTTTATTTTAGCAACCACTGAGCCTCACCGGCTCCCTGCCACTATTATTTCCCGATGCCAGCGTTTTGATTTCCGGCGTGTGTCGCTGGAGGAACAGACGGATCGACTGGAATTGATCTGCAGACAGGAGAATATCGAAGCGGATCGCGATGCGCTGCAGTATATTGCGCGTTTGTCCGACGGCGGTATGCGTGATGCGCTGAGTGTGCTGGATCAGATTTCATCCTTTACAGACGGACGGGTGACATACCGGCAGGTCATCGATATGACCGGTGGTATTCCTTCCGAGCAGTTCAGCAAGCTTGCCCAAGCGGTTCAGCAGGAGGATGTTGCCACGGTTCTGCAGATGATTGAAGGCTTCATGCAGGAAGGCAAGAGCGCCGATAAATGCATGGAGAATCTGTTGTATTATTTTCGCGATCTCCTCATGATCAAAATGGTGCCGCAGGCGGATAAGCTGACGGAAAGAGTGCTTGATCCCTCACAGTTTCAGGACGTGGCTGCCATATTCACGAAAGAGCAGCTTTTCCAGATGATTGATACGCTGAATCGCTATCAAAGTGAAATGAAATATGCCGTCCAGCCTCAGACGCTTTTTGAGGTAGCTTTGCTGAAGCTTTGCAGCATCCGGCAGACCCCATCCCGCCAAGAGGGGCAAGCCTCCGGGACTGACAGTGCGGAGATAGCGGCTCTTAAGAGACAGCTCTCGGAGATGGAAAAGAAACTGGAGCGCGCATTGCAAGGGGGGCTTTCCGGGGGAGCTGGACAAGAGGGCCCAGGGAATCGGCCTGCGGCTTCAAGGGCGGCGGCTCCGCGGATTTCCGCACCGGCCAAGCTGCCTTCCCAGCTCAAGGAGTTTGTAGCCGCAAAGTCCAGTCCGGATTTTTTGGAGGCTGCCCGCAAATGGAGCCAGATTTTGCAGCGGGTCAAAGAAGAGAAGGTTACCGTGCATGCCTGGTTTATGGATGGCGAGCCTGTATCGCTGTATGAGGATGCCGTATTGGTGGCCTTCAAAAATAACATTCACCGGGAGACGACCGAGAAGCCGGCCAACAGGCAAGTGATTGAAAGAGTGCTTCACGAACAGCTTGGCAAGCCGTTTCGTCTCGTCACGATGATGCAGCGCGATTGGTCGGAGGCTATTGAAGGAACTAATACCCGGCAGGAAGAAGAGTTTAAGCTGGAGCACGAGGGTGAAGAGCCGGGAAAGTCCAAGGAGCCATGGATTGATGAGGCGATTGAGCTCTTTGGTGAAGACCTCATCGTAATCAAGGAATGAGCTGTTTAAATTTTGTTTGAGGAGATGATGATTAATGAATAACATGAACCAAATGATGAAGCAGGTTAAGAAGATGCAGGAGCAGATGCTTAAGGCTCAGGAGCAGCTCGGGGAGAAGACGGTTGAAGGCACTTCAGGAGGCGGGGTAGTTACTGTACAGGCTAATGGACACAAGAAAATTCTGTCTATCGCCATCAAACCCGAGGCTGTTGACCCTGATGATGTTGAAATGCTGCAGGACCTTGTGCTGACTGCCGTTAATGATGCGCTTACCAAAGCTGACGAACTTGCCAATAATGATATGAGTAAATTTACGGGCGGAATGAAAATTCCGGGCCTGTTCTAATCTATAAGAACGAAGGAGCAACAGACTTTGTACTATCCGGAGCCGATTGCGAAGCTGATCGATGCATTTACCCGCCTGCCGGGGGTTGGTCCGAAAACCGCCGCCCGACTCGCCTTTCACGTGCTGAATATGCAAGAAGATGACGTGATCGATTTTGCCAAGGCCTTGGTGAGTGTCAAACGGAATCTCCATTACTGCTCGGTCTGCTGCAATATTACGGATACGGATCCATGCCGAATTTGCCAGGATAAAACACGGGACTCGTCAATCATATGCGTCGTTCAGGATTCCAAGGACCTTGTCGCCATGGAGAGAACGAAGGAGTATGACGGGTATTACCATGTCCTGCAGGGCGCTATCTCGCCCATGGAGGGTGTGGGGCCTGAAGATATCCGGCTTAAGGAGCTGCTTACCCGTTTGAGTGATGAGCGGGTAAAAGAGTTGATTTTAGCGACCAACCCGAATATTGAGGGGGAAGCTACAGCCATGTATATTTCGCGGCTGGTCAAGCCTTTTGATATTACCGTTACCCGTATTGCGCACGGGCTTCCAGTAGGTGGGGATTTGGAGTACGCCGACGAAGTAACCTTATCCAAGGCGCTTGAAGGAAGACGCCAACTGAATTAGAGAGAAGGTCAATCGGATCATTTTCCGGTTGGCCTTTTTTTGTCGCCCCCAAATCATTTCGGTCCGGGCCCGGATAGAGGTTCTAAGTTTGTCCATTTCCCGAATAAGTATGTAGAGACGGCAGGAACTGATGCCGAGCAACATCGGTAGGGAGTGAGCAAAGTGTGGACCTGGAACAGAAGAAAACAAGACGAGCCGGATAATGCTGAGCATCAAACAGAGCTGTTTGCTGATGTGTGTGCTGCCCATACGGACTGGATAAGAGCGCAGCGCATGTTTCAAGAGGCTGTGGGAGTAGATCAGATTGATTACGCTATTTTTGTGCTCGAAGCGGCGGAACGGAACTACCAGATCCAATTAAAAAAGGCCAAACAGAGCGGGCTTCACCGTCTCCGGCTCCCTGCCGATGAAGCGGGGGCAATAGAAAGTCTCATGTGGAACAGAGGGAGGAAGGCCGAATGAAAATGGTGGCGTGGGCAGTTATGTTCATTTCTGTAGTGTTGCTGTTTTATCTGCTGGTTATGAAAAAAGCGAGGGCTGGCTGGTTGGTGACGTTTGGTGCACATTTGGCAATAGCTGCAATGGGTATTTATGTCGTCAATTATTCCGGTTGGATCACCCAAGTGCATATTCCACTCAATCCGGTAACAATAGGGGCAGTAGCCGTTTTGGGTTTGCCGGGGGTAGGGCTGCTGTATGCTTTAAAACTGTTTTTATACACCTGATCGGGCGGATGCCAACAAGCTCCGGGGCCGAAGTTGACGGACCAAGTGAAACTGTGATACATTAATGACTGCTGTTTTGAGCATGAAGTGTTTTAACAGCTGCAAAGAGAAAATTTCTTTCAAAAAAGTTGTTGACTCATTTCGATGTTGTGTGTTATATTATTAAAGTCGCCGCTGAGATGCAGTGGTGATGAAAATTAAGTGTTTGATCTTTGAAAACTGAACAACGAGTGAGTAGGTTTTACATCGTAAAACCGATCCGCAATGTCATTTGGTTCGTGTCTATGACAGAATGAATGACGGAGCGAACATTGAGATATGATATCTTGTCAGATTCAAATGAGCTTAATCGCTCTTTCGATAGTGCTCACCGAATTTGATTCACTCAGTCGAGTGGGACCCAAATCCGGTGAGGTCGATGTTACTTCGTAACATCTTTATTGGAGAGTTTGATCCTGGCTCAGGACGAACGCTGGCGGCGTGCCTAATACATGCAAGTCGAGCGGACTTGATGAGGAGCTTGCTCCTCTGAGAGTTAGCGGCGGACGGGTGAGTAACACGTAGGCAACCTGCCCTGAAGACTGGGATAACTACCGGAAACGGTAGCTAATACCGGATAATTCGTTTTCCTGCATGGGGAAACGATGAAAGACGGAGCAATCTGTCACTTGAGGATGGGCCTGCGGCGCATTAGCTAGTTGGTGGGGTAACGGCCTACCAAGGCGACGATGCGTAGCCGACCTGAGAGGGTGATCGGCCACACTGGGACTGAGACACGGCCCAGACTC
>NZ_JBJURI010000042.1:0-53928 GCF_046098255.1 Paenibacillus jiangxiensis | reverse complement strand
TGGTTTCTTTTTGTTTGACGAAATGTAAGAGAGGGTCGTCCCTTAGTCATCTATGATGACTTTTGGGACACCCTCTTCACTTAGTTATAGAAGCTATCTTTAGATATAAGAGAGGATATCCTTCAGAGCATGATCTTCCTGATATCACAAGAAAAACTTCCGCTAAATGTGGTCTGTCTTCTTTGCAGGTGCATCGATAAAGGTTTTTATTATAATTTCGAACGCGATTGATCCGGCTTCACCCGAAGGCGAAGCAGCAAGTTTATAATCGGTTTCTTCGTTTTGCCGACAAGCCCGATCACTTCAGCGCCAATCTGCAGGAAGAACATCATGATACAGATGACAACAAAAGTAACCCAGTTAGCTTCGGCCATCGCGGCCGACGTCTGAATGACTGCCAGTACGCCAAAGAAGGCGGCAATACCGTAAATAATCAGTACAGTCTGTCTGTGACTGAAACCGAGTTCACGCAGACAGTGATGCAGATGTCCTTTGTCCGGAGAGAAAATCGGTTTCTTCTGCAGCTTGCGCCGTACAATGGCGAAGAAGGTATCCGACAGTGGAACACCGATGATGATCAGCGGCGTAATAAAGGACACAACCGCAATCTGCTTATATCCAAGGAGTGACAGCATCGCCAGGCAGAAGCCCAGGAAAAGCGAGCCCGTATCTCCCATAAAAATTTTAGCTGGATGAAAGTTAAAAAATAGAAATCCTATAATACTTCCCAGCAGCACCAGACACAGCAAAGCGACAGGCACATTGCCCATCAGCATGGACATCACAAAAATGGTGCCGATAGCGATGCCGGATACACCGGCTGCAAGCCCGTCCAGTCCATCAATCAGGTTAATAGCATTCGTTACGCCGACAATCCAGAAAATGGTCAGCGGAACGGAAATCCAAATTTCCAGCGAGGAGTAAGCATCCATAAACGGAATATCCACAAAGTCAACACGAATATTAAATCCGAAAACAACGATGCAAGCGATACCGATTTGCACCAAAAATTTGAGTTTGGCATTCAGATCGAAGCGGTCATCCAAAGCGCCGATGATAACAATCATGGCCCCACCGATCAAAAAGGCAGCAATGAAGTTCGTATCCCGTGATGTCAGTACCCCTTCCGGTATGAACGGCAGCAGCGCCAGCGTCGTTAAAATAAATGCCAGGAATATTCCCAGCCCTCCCAGGCGAGGCATGATTCTGGTATGAACTTTACGGGCGTTCGGCACATCAACGGCCCCCACCTTGACAGCGAACTTTTTTACAAGCGGCGTTAAGGCTAAAGCCAGTGCCAGTGCTGCGATAAAACCAATGATATAGATCGGCAACATTTGATCATTCGACCCCCATTTTTAACGTGAATCTTTTTCACCGTTACCTTTACCATGTGAAGATTTGGTGAAAATGATCCAACCGCATTGAATTATACTCCGATCAAAAATAAATACCAACCTTTATTTTATGGCAATTTAGGCTGTTTAAACGCCGTATTTCCGCTTATGAGCCCATTTTCGTCACGTTTTCTCTTGCACGCAGCACTTTCACTGCGAATTTTGGCAGCGCAAGCATCCTTTTATATCGGCTCGGCTCCTTCAGCAGGCGATAAAACCATTCGAGCCGCAGCTTTTGAAAGACAACAGGAGCCCGTTTCGTTTTCCCGGATATGACGTCAAAGCTGCCGCCTACCCCCATCATCACAGGAACGCCCAAGCGTTCCTTGTATCTGGAAATCCACGGTTCCTGCGTGTCCGCCCCGCGCGCTACGAACAGCAGATCGGGTGCGGCCTCCCGTATGGCCCGGATCACCTCATCATCCTGATCGGGCCCAAAAAATCCATCCCTTATACCGCATATCGCAACTCCGGGATAAAGCTCCTTTAACCTGGCGGCTGTCGCCTGAATCACTTCCGAGGTGGTGCCAAGAAGATACGCTTTCCAGCCGCGGGTTTCTCCCACCTTGAACAATTCGTGCATTAGGTCAAATCCGGCCACCCGCTCAGCCACGGGCATGCCCGCTACCTCTGCCGCCCAGACAACGCCGGTTCCGTCAGGCACAAGCAGCTCCGCATCCAGCATCACCTTCAAGTAATTAGGCTCTTCCAGAGCTTTCATGACCATAATCGGATTGGCTGTAATAATCTGATGAGGCCTCCCGGAATCAACAGCCTCTGTCAGCCACGCTACGGTGTCCTGCATGTCGAGCCTTGATACCGGTATTCCAAAGATCGGGACCGTCGGAACAGTTTGCTGCTGCATCACTTTCAATCATCCTTTACGACTCAAATATTCGATTATTTGCCGTGCAGGCAGCCGGGCTTCCTGCCGCAGCGCTTGAATGGCAGCTGCCCGGCTGCCCCGCCATGCTTCACGACCATCAAGCAACGCAGCTGTCTCTGCCGCAAGCTTGTCCCCGCTAAGCGTATCCGATGAACCGACCGGCTCGCTTCCGATCCTGCTCAGAAAATGATTGATTTTCGGGTCATAAGATATGCCG
Organism: Paenibacillus jiangxiensis; assembly: GCF_046098255.1. Lineage (NCBI taxonomy): Bacteria > Bacillati > Bacillota > Bacilli > Caryophanales > Paenibacillaceae > Paenibacillus > Paenibacillus jiangxiensis. Next base: position 51,428 of record NZ_JBJURI010000042.1, on the reverse strand, counting down.
AGCAGCGGAACCTCTCTGGAAGCGGCATAGATAAGACTGTGGAGCCGCATTCCGACAATAAGGTCACATCTGCTAACCTCCAAAAGCATTTGCTGAGGGTCCGTGATCTCCTGCTCCATGCTGATGCTGCTTCCATTTGCACCTACATCGCCCAATTGTTCAAGAACATATTGGGAGGCCTGCACGTCATCAGGCAGGTGAAAAGGCAGGAAGCGCAGATGCACGGGCCGCTCGGCACTGAGCTTGCGCAATCCGTCGGCAATGGCCTTTAGCTCTCTTCTTTCCTTATCCCAATAACGTACCGATATGCCGATAACCGGCATGCCGGCAGGAGACAATCCGTTTGGACCGGAGTCCGCATTCGCGGGCAGCGGAAGCCCCATCACAGGATCCGGGACGACGTTCACGGAGGAACGCTGCACCCCCATCGCCGCCAGCAGATCCGCCGACTGTTCATCACGCACCGAGATATATTTACAACGTTTGAATACTGACTTAATCAGCGGGTAAAACCATTTGCGCTGCACCGGACCAATTCCCTGTGCATAGACAAACGTCGGCTTTCCTGCCCACTGTGCCAGCTTTAATATAGCTAAATAATAAGGTATGGTCTTGGGGCTTGTGGCATCCTGCAGCAGGCTTCCACCTCCACTGATAAGCCCCGAACTTTCACGTATAGCAGCCCTGACCTCCTTCAGGCTCATCCGGTGTACCGCGCGCACGCCATACATTTTCTCCGTCCATGCGGGATCGGAAGAGAGGACGATGGGCTGGGCGGTCACTCCCGCTTGCTTACCTGCTTCCTCCAGGGCTGTTAAAATCGATTTCAGGACAGCCTCATCCCCGCTGTTGCGGAAGCCGTAATAGCCGGAAATTACAATTTTCGGAGCCGAGGAGACCATCTTGTCCAAACTCCTTCCAGCACCCGCCATACGACAGCGCCAATCATTCCGATAATGAGGCCCATGCCAAGACCGAGCAGCCCGCGAATCAGCGAAATCAGAACCGGAGAGTGGATATGAGCAAACGTATCCACCATCGACAGCTGTCCGATGACAGCAATAATCATCACATAAACCGCTTTGCGGTATTTAAGCGCCGCAAATGCCCCGACAATAAACAGCGGATGAGCCATCAAGAATTCCTTGGTGCGCGGTCTGACTCCAAACGTATTTTCCATAAACGTACGGAAAGCCATCTCATAAGAAGAAACAGAACCGGCATTTCCCGTACGGGAGATATAATAGTAACCGGCCGCCGCCACAATGACCAACGCGACAACCATCCATACCGTAATAGGCATCCGCAGCAGCTTCGGAACTTCCGTTTTAAGAGAGATTCCTCTATAGAAGAACAAATACACGGCTATCAGGAAAATGGGAGCAAAGTGCAGCAAGCTTACTCCTCTGAACTGATCAAGCACGAGACTGTAAGTGATGTTGTTCAGCAGTGCGATGACAAAAGGTACGGCTGCCAGCGACAGAATCGAAGTCTGCACATACAGAAGCACGGTTTTGCCAAGCCGGCCTCCCGTAGAAAGTTCAGGATTCCGGTCGTGAAGCGCTGATATTTTCCGCACAGCCAGCACCATAGCCACTGTAGGACCGCTGATCGCAACAGCCAGTGCGAGCGCCTGCTCCATCAGGCTGGAATTCAGCACATACAAGCCAGCGCAGCCGATGAGGCCAAGGATAAAAGCAACCAGAGTCAATACAGGGAGGAAATAGGAAATCATAATGGCGGTCAGCGCAACAGCACCTGCAACAGCCACCATTTTAAAATACCGCTGCATCGGAGAATCGCTTACATGGAAAGGCTCGGCTTGTCCGATTGTAAAGCCGTTATTTTCTATACGTTGCACAGCATTGCCAGGCTCAGCCAGCGAGTGCACCAGATTATCAACGGAGTCTTTCACCTTCGCTTCGGCAACACTGCGGGTAGGGACTGTATTTAAATAAATAATCCGTATATTTCTGTCCTTGGTTGCCAGAACAAATCGGTCGGCAATGGTCTGAACATCCAACGACGAATCGGCTTCACTCAGCGAAATCAGACGGACCACGTTATAATCTATCAAATAAGCAAGCTTGTTAAACCCAAGCTGGGGAGCTTTCAGGCCTTCGATTGCCGCCACGCCGATGCCGTGCTTGTTCAGCAGCTCGGCAAAAGCGGTAATGCTGTTCAAATCAGCATCATCGTGGAAGCCCTTGACAGACTCGCCTTCAAACAGAATGCGCTTTACCCCATTGGCCTCAAAATTGGCAAGCGTGCTTTCCACCAGCTGCTGGTTGTATGGCAAGCTGTCCGTCATCCGCGGCATAATGTCAAAGCCTTTGGAACGGAGCATCGCCATGGCAACCGGGTCCGGCTGCATCGGCTTCAGGGAAGCATCCTCCGGAGAAGTTTCAATAACAAGACCGCTTTGGCCTTCATAGCTCCACGGGTTAACCGCAATGCCCAGGCTGGCGAAGGTCTCTTTGATCATCGGTATATATGCATCCGCACTTTCCTTGTTCAAAAACTGAACGTAGGTAAAATTCTGATTTCCCGGCACAAGCTGTCCTGTCATGCGGGAAACGTCTTTTTCATTATAAGTAACGATACGGCGGGCCTTTTCCAGATCACTCAAAGTGCTCTCATACAGCGCCATGGAAGTGACGCCCGCTTCCTTCAGTTTGTCTAGCTGTTCGTTCAAGTAATCCTGGGGACGTGCCTGGTAAGATGCGGCATCCGTCAAGTCACGGTAATCAAATACAAATTCAACTGATTTGGATGTTTTCTCCGTCTGCAGACGATCGCTGATCACCGGCATAGCCGCAATCAGACCGATTACGACCACGGCCCACAGCCATTTCCGCGCGCGGGTATTCCAATACTGCCATTTCTGATACACCAAAGTACCTCCTCATCATTCGGCATGGGATACAGATCTTTCCGATACAAACGGCTGTACCGCACACCCTAAAAGCGAACTTCCGCTCAGGCCAAACCACGGCTGCGAATTCACCATGAAATTCCAGCTCAAAAGCGGATGACCTCCCCCGGCTTGCTGCCCATTGCCGTGAGAGGTCACCGTTGGCGTTCCTGATTTTGTTCTTAAGCGTCTACACGGGACATAACGGCTTCCACCAGACGCGTTATCTTACCCTCCGCATCCGGAGTGGATGAGCCGCGCACCGCAAAGTACACCTTGATCTTCGGCTCAGTCCCCGATGGACGCAGGCAGAACCATGAACCGTCCTCCAGCATGAACTTGAGGACATTCTCTTTCGGAAGTCCATCCAGCCCTTTGGAGTAATCCAGCACTTCCTTGACCTTCACACCTGCGATTTCAACGGCCGGGTTATTGCGCCACTGGGTCATCAGAGATTGGATTTTCTCAACCCCGTCTTTCCCCTTCAAGGTCCGCGACTCAAGTCTCTCCTGGAAGTATCCGAACTTCTCATACAATTCCTCCAGGACATCATACAGTGTTTTTCCTTGTGTGCTGTAATAAGCAGCAGCTTCAGCGATCAGCATCGCAGCCAGAATGGCATCCTTGTCACGCGCATAGTTGCCGGCGAGATAGCCATAGCTCTCCTCGTAGCCAAACAAATAGGTATGGCTTCCGGTTTTATCGAACTCGTTCATCAGCTCGCCGATATATTTGAAGCCTGTGAGTGTGTTAAATACGGTTGCGCCAAAATGCTCGGCAATGACTGCCCCCATCTCGCTTGTCACAATCGTTTTGACCACTGCACCATTCTTCGGCAGCTTGCCTGCTTCTTTAAGCTGGTCCAGCAAATAGTATACCATAATTGCACCGGACTGGTTGCCGGAAAGCACCACATATTCGCCGCTCTTGTTTTTCACAACCGCCCCCATGCGGTCGGCATCCGGGTCTGTTCCGAGCAGAAGATCCGCCCCGATTTGACTGCCGAGCTCAATAGCCAGCTTGAAGGCATCACGCTCCTCCGGATTCGGTGACTTCACGGTAGAGAATTCGGCGTCAGGCTGTTCTTGTTCAGGCACAATATGCACCTGCTGGAATCCGAGCTTCTTCAGCACCTCACGTACAGGCAGATTGCCTGTGCCGTGCAGCGGGGTAAATACCAGCTTAAAGTCCTTGCCCGGACCACTCGTAATCAGCTCACGATTGACGCTGACCTCGGCGACTGTGTTAATGAAGGCTTCATCCTCATCAGCGCCAAGCCATACAAGAAGCCCCTGCGCCTCCGCTTCTTCGCGTGAAATGCGGCGCACCTCGGAGAAGGAAGGAACCTCCCGTATGTAACCGATCACCTTCTCGGCCTGGTCCGGCACCAGCTGGCCGCCCTCATGGTTATACACCTTATACCCGTTATATTCAGGCGGGTTATGACTGGCCGTAATGACAATGCCTCCGGTCGCCTGCAAATGACGGACCGCAAAGGAAAGCTGCGGCGTTGGACGCAGCGACGGGAACAGCTTCGCTGCAATGCCGTTGCCTGCAAGGACCAGTGCGGCTTCCAGCGCGAATTCCGGCGAAAAGTGACGGGAATCATGGGCAATAACGACGGAAGGCTTGCCTTCCCGGTCGCCATGCTCCTCCAAAATATACCGTGCAAGTCCCTGGGTAGCACGACCAACCACATAGCGGTTCATCCGATTGCTGCCCGCGCCAATAACTCCCCGCAGTCCGCCGGTGCCAAATTCCAGTTCTTTATAAAAACGGTCCTCAAGCTCCTTATCGTTGCCTTCCAAAGCCCGCAGCTCCTGCTTCGTCTCCTCATCGATCGCAGGATCCTGGAGCCAGTGCTTAATGCTTTCCATGGCTTGTGTACTCAATTGTGACATATAGTGATTCCCCTTCCTACTATTATTATTAGAATTGGGATTGCCTATGTAAGCTCAGTGAAAATAACCGTTTCGTGGAATGATCTGTTTGGCTCCTATGAATCAAGAAAGGGCAAACATGATCTCTCCCTCGGCAACGATTTTATCGCCAACGCTGGCGGTTGCTTTCCCTTTACCGATGGAGCCTTTCAGACGAATAATTTCCACCTCAAGACGCAAAGTGTCTCCCGGCACGACTTGCCCCCTGAACCGGAAGTTGTCCAGTCCGGCCAAAAAGCCGATTTTGCCGCGATTGGCTTCAACCTTAAGGATCGCCACCGCACCGACCTGCGCAAGCGCTTCTGTAATCAGCACACCCGGCATAACTGGATAACCGGGAAAATGTCCTGTGAAGAACGGTTCATTCATGGTGACATTCTTGATGCCTACCGCCCTCTTGCCTTCTTCCAGTTCAACAATCCGGTCTACCAGCAGAAACGGCGGGCGATGCGGAATAACTTCCTGAATCTGATTGATATCCAACTGTACATTTTCCATAACGATCATCTCCATATCCTTTGCATAAAAGCAGTTCAAAGCGGTAATAAATATTGATATCCTTACACTTGCTGCAGAAGTGAAGGTTAAGATAAGGGGCTTTTTCCGCCAACCAGCAGAAGAGGGCGTGAAAAAGCCCTTTTGACACGAATATGCGCAAAACTCCCCCATCATTATACATTTTCCGAGGGTAAAAAGAAAATTCCGCCCAAGTACCATTTTGCATGCCCCTGAAGCTTTACAATCAGCCTATTCATGCTAAGGGTTTAAGTTTCTCTGCAATGACGTGAAAAAACCGTACAGCTTTCGCCGTACGGTTAGGTTTTTAAAAAAATTATATATGAGTACCATTTGGAAGCTATGGAGCAAACACCAGATCAAACACATGCCGCCATGTAGCGATGTCAAACACATCCCCGAGACTATGCTTGCCCACAACGACATAACCGACAATCATCCCCCCGAGCAGGGAAATGACAAGAAGCAGCGGAATCACAAAATGACGTGCAATCCGCCATCCGGATTTTCTTACAACTGCCGTTTGTTTCTGTTCTGTCATCACTTTACCGCCTATGCCCGCAGAGAGTTGGCCAGACCCATCATCGTATCGCTGGAAGTGAGCGCCCGTGAAGCCATCTGGAACATCCGCTGAATTTGCATCATTTCCGTCATCTCATCCGTCAAATCCACGTTGGACTGCTCAAGGTAGCCCTGACGAATCGCCGAAGTTGCGGGAACCACAGTGGCTGCCCCCTGTCCGAATACGTCATCCTCCGTGACTCCTGCAGACAAAACAAACGTATTGTCAGGCCCCTGTGCAAGACCCTCGGGTCGCTGCGGCTCAACAAATTGAAGCTGGTGGGCAACGTAAGGCGTGCCTGTTCCATTATCCCGAACCAGCAGATTGCCTTGCCTATCGATCGCCACCTTCGAGCCTATCGGTGCTGTCACCGGAATGCCGTCCCGGTCGAGCACGGCATGGCCCTCCGATGTAGTCAGCAGCATGCCGGTGCCAAGCGGATCCGGGGTAAAGCTGAAGCTGCCATCACGTGTCCAGGCCTTTTGGCCATTAACTTCAACGGCGAACAGCGCGTTCCCCTCAATGGCCAAATCCGTTGGATTGCCCGTTTCCTGCAGCGACCCCTGCTTCATGTCTGCGCTTATGCCTGTCGCCTTGACACCGAAACCAAGATTAAAGCCAAGCGGCGCAGCCCGTCCAGCCTGGCGGTATGTCTCGGGCTGCTGTTGAACCCGTGCAAGTACGTCCTCAAAGGAAGCATCCTTGCTTTTATAGCCCGTGGTATTCACATTCGCCACGTTATCGGCAATCGTGTCCAGCCGTTTCTGCACGCTGGCCATCGTAACCATAGCGCCGATCATGGAGTTATTCATGGCTTGATCCCCCCTATACCCGTCCTACCTGGTTAACAGCCTTGTCAAGGCTTGCATCATAGAACTGAACGACTCTCTGATTGGACTCATAGGCGCGCTGTGCCGCCATCATATCGACCATGGACTGGGTGGCGTCCACATTGGAGCCTTCAAGATACCCCTGCCTGATCTCCACATTATCCCCGTCCTGCAACATTCTGGCGGTTGTGCCATTTTGCGTGTCCAGTCTGAAATTACCGTTTCCTTCACGAACCAGCTGATAAGGCTGGTCGATGATGCTTATGCCGAGTGTAATTCCTGTTGGAATATGATCCCCGTTCAGAAGCTCCCCTTGTCCGTTTACTTTAAGGTCTTTCACGGCTCCGGTCAAGGCTATGGGGTTTCCAACTTCATCCAAAACCTGCACTCCGGTAGATGTGCGAAGCGTTCCGAGCCCGTCCACCTTGAAATGCCCGTCACGTGTATAACGCACATTTCCCGCCTCATCCCTGACTGTAAAAAAAGCTTCCGGTTTGTATGTGACTTGTCCATTGGCATCCACATATTTTCCGGAGGGATCAAAGCGCACAGGCTGTCCTGTCGCCGGATCATTGACGATGATATCGGACACCAATGCAAAATCAGTGGTTTCTCCGCTTTGCTTGAGAGGGCCCTGAACATATGGAGAGAGGCTCTCCTCCGCAAACACTCCCGTATTCAGACGGCCTACGGTACGGTTAGGATTATCCGCATAGCCTCCTGTCATGGCGATAAGCATCTCCGGAAAAGAACGCTGCACAGCCGTTTCCTGCTTGTATCCCGGTGTGTTGAGGTTGGCGATGTTTTGTGTGACCGTATCATGACGGCGCTGCTGGGTAATCAAACCTGCGGCGGCAGTATAAAGTCCTCTCAGCATAACTGGCGGTTCAGCTCCTCGGTTCATCTATTTTAAAAATGCAGCACAGCGTGCTGCATTCTTCATCCATTGAACTTGTCTAACTATCTATATCGGCAGATCAGAATCTTTTCTTAACGACCTGATCCAAATTATTCAGCATAATTCCCGTTCCCTTAACTACACAGTGCATAGGATCTTCGGCCACCAGCACAGGCACCCGCAGCTGCTGCGAGAGCAGCTCGTCCAATCCGCTGAGCAGCGCTCCGCCTCCAGTGAGAATGACGCCGCGGTCAATGATATCCGCCGACAATTCCGGCGGCGTCCGCTCAAGCACCGACTTCGCTGCAGCTACAATGCTGGTTACCGGATCTTCCAAGGCCTCCTGCACTTCACTGGCGGAAATGGAGATCGTCTTAGGAAGACCTGACACCATATCCCGTCCGCGAATGTCCATTTCAGCCTGGCGACCGTCCGGATGCACGGTTCCAATGGCAATTTTGATATCCTCGGCGGTACGTTCCCCGATCAGGAGCTTGTACTTTGCTTTAACAAACTTGGAAATGGTCTCGTCGAACTTGTCCCCCGCCATTTTGATCGATGAAGCCGTAACGATATCCCCCATCGACAGCACGGCCACATCCGTCGTTCCGCCTCCGATGTCCACAACCATATTTCCGCTAGGCTCGAAAATATCCATGCCCGCACCGATCGCCGCCGCCTTGGGCTCTTCCTCCAGGAAAACCTCCCGGGCTCCGCTTCGTTCAGCCGCTTCACGAATTGCCTTTTGCTCCACCGAAGTGATGTTGGTAGGCGCACAGATCAAAATCCGGGGACGGCTGTACCAGCTTTTACCCCCTACCCGGCTGATAAAATATTTCAGCATGGACTCCGTAATTTCGAAGTCTGCAATAACCCCGTCACGCAGCGGGCGGATAGCCGTAATGTTGCCAGGTGTCCGTCCGACCATGCGGCGCGCTTCCTCTCCGACAGCAAGGACTCTCTTCGTATCCCCCTCTATGGCAACGACAGAAGGTTCGTCTAATACGACCCCCCTTCCTTTCACGTGTATCAGCACGTTCGCCGTGCCCAGATCGATTCCGATATCCTTGCTAATCATATAAAAGAGCCCCCAAAGTCATATTTTAAAAAGTGACAAGAACCGGCAAATGTATGTGCAATATTGGAGTGTTTCGTGACATAATTCGATCTTGTACCATCTTTTAACATATCATACTTCAGGGGAAGGATTCAATGGATAAGTGCATGTAATTTCTATAAAAATTCAGGGTTTTCCGGAGACCATAACATCCTGCGTGCTGTCGTTCGTTTTTTTGTATTTAATTTTTGTCGCTTCCCCTCCCCGCAGATGGCGGATGGATTTATGGTATTCCAAAATATGCTTTACCTGATCCGCAAGGTCCGGATTGATTTCAGGCAGCCGTTCGGTCAAATCCTTATGCACCGTGCTCTTGGATACACCGAACTCCTTGGCGATCGTACGGACCGTATGTCTGGTTTCTACGATGCAGCGGCCGATTTTGATGGTCCGTTCCTTGATGTAATCGTGCACACTCCCGCCTCCCCACTGTGGATAGTTTGGTACATTATATGAGTGGCAGGGATAGATATGCTCGGTTTGGCGCTGTGACAAGCTTCCGAGGCCCTAATTATTTCCTTGCGGGATGTGGACAAAGCCCCTGGAAGGCACAAAAAAAGGCAGAGGGACGGTTCCCCCTGCCTTCGGACGAGCAATATTATTTTTGCGGAAGCAGCGTTGCCGGATTTACCGGTTTGCCTTCCTGGATCACTTCGAAATGAAGATGGTTGTTCAGGTCCTTCTCCATTTCATTGCGGCCGGATGCAGCAATAACTTGCTCCTGTTTCACTTCATCGCCCTCTTTAACTTTTACCTGGTCAAGGCTTTGATACACGGTTTTGAGATTATCATCATGTGTAATTTCAACGATGTTGCCCATCAGAGGGTGCTGCTCCACACGGGTTACCTTTCCGCTCAGCGCAGCCTTTACATCAAATGCCGCGTCATCAGAGCGGGCCACATCAATACCTGTATTGGCCGTGAAGGTTTGGTCATATTCCACCATCGCGGCAGCCTGCTCATCTTCCGATGCGGTTTCATCAAAAAACGGCTTTACAATATTTACTTCGGCAGCGTTCGCCACTGGCCAAACCATATTCTCGGATTGGGCGACCACTTCCACACTTTCCTGCTGACCGTTAAGACCGACATCATCCGTTACACTGTTCGCTGTCTCTTGAGCGGTTGGATCCTGCTCCAATGGTTTTGTGCTGGTATCCTGATAGACCCACACAAGAGTTAGTATGATGGCTGCTGCGGCAATGTAGGCTGCAGGATATACCCACCTTTTGGACAACAGCTTTTTCCACGAAGACGGCTGTGAAGCTCTTTCTCCCATTGTATTTTTGGAAGATTCTTCATGATTTTGGTTTTTGTTTTGTTCATTCATGGTTTCATCACCTCAGTAACAAGTGTTACCGGGTGCTACTCTTTTATACTCGTATTCTCAGAAAATTTGAAAATTTTCTATAGTATCCATTTAAAGCAGCTGCGAGGCCTTGGAGAAATTTATTCCCGTGTAGTAGTGTTTGAGAATTTGGGTTGCCGTATAACCTTCCTTGGCCATCCCGTTGGCCCCCCATTGGCTCATGCCGACTCCGTGGCCATTGCCATAAGTAGTGATGACCATTTGGTCTCCCCGGATTGCCCACGTGAATTCGCTGGAACGCAGTCCAAGCCGCTGGCGCAGGTCGGTTCCTTTAAAAACGGTATCTCCGATTCGGATGCTCTTAATCCGGTGGCCTTCGGTAGTAGAAAGAATTTTAGTTTCCGGGAAAGCCCCCGAGCCTGAAGCAGCCTGTACAGCTTCCCCTCTCAGACCGAGTTTGTCCAAAACTTCCGCGGTCTTCATGGTTATCGATTCTTTATAGCCTGGCGCAATCTTCTGATCCCAGGGGCTTGGAACACTGCGGAGATAAGGGACGGAAGCCGTCCATACATCCTCGGAATTTTCCGTATATCCATTGCTTGTTGAGAAAAAAGACGCAGTGATCGGCTTCCCTTTATACGTCATTATAATATCATTCGTTTCTTTGACAGCCTTCCGGATGGAAGCCAGTTCTGCGGCCCGCTGCGGCTCCTTCTCCTGCTGCCGAATTGCTGACAGCGGCAAATATACTTGATGATCGACGGTGTCCGTGACATCGGCCCCTTTAGGAGCGCCGCTGCTATCATTGGCCAGCAAACGGCGGACGATGAAGGTCCTGGCCGCAATTGCCTGCGCTTTAAGAGCCTCATGCCCAAATTCAGGCGGCATTTCGGCTGCAACCACGCCTGTTATGTAGTCCTCAAGAGGAAGCGTCTCGATTGTGCCAGTTGAGCTTAAGAAGACACTGACCTTAACAGCCTTGGTCTGGGCCGGTTTCTTTGAGTCCGCGGGTTTTGACTGTGCTGCTGTATCCGGCTGAATTTTTCCTGTAGGCGCAGGCTGCGGGTGTGTCCCGCGGGGCCATACCAATACGGCTGGTAAAATAAGCGCCATCAGAATCAGGCTGGTTAAAGCAACAATCGGACCCGGCGGCAGACGCCGTCCCCGAGTGCGAAAGCTCTTCGGGCGGGTGGCTCTTCTACTACTGCCGGACTTAACTTTTATTTGGGCCGGTACAGCGTATAAGGGACGGGATTCTGAAGTGTCCTGCTCCTGCGCGGAAAGAAGCTTCCCGGGCTCGCTGCCGCGGCCTGCCGCTTCATCTGTTGGCGGAACGACTGGAATGCGGATCCTGGCACGAGAATCTTTCATTTTGGAGAAACCTCCGTTCTATGAAGTGAGACCGGGGTGCTTGACCGGACCGGATAGTCAATCATATGAGAGGTTCCCGCTTGATAGAACCGGATTTGAGAGAAATGCAGAAAGCCGCTATGCCTGGTTGCAGCACAAAAAAAGCCGCCCAGCCGCCGGTTTTGGCCCGGGGCGAGCAGCTCTGATGTGCGGGTATACTATTGAAATAAACCGGTTATGCAAGGGTCGGCTGTATTTTAAAAGTACCCTTCTTTTCTTCCTTGACAACCTTTTCGGCAGAAGCGGCTTCCAGCACGCTTTCTTCTACCGAAACGCGATAGATGTCGGCGCCAAGAGCTGTGAGCTTCTCAGCCAGATGCACATATCCGCGGTCTATATGATGAACACCGCTAACCTCTGTAGATCCTTCAGCAACGAGACCGGCCAGAATCAGGGCGGCACCTGCCCGCAAATCGGTAGCACATACTTTTGCGCCTGTCAGCTTGGCATTGCCGGTAACGATCGCCGAGCGTCCTTCCACCTTGATTTCCGCGTTCATCAACTGAAATTCATCCACATGCATGAAGCGGTTCTCAAACACCGTTTCGGTAATGACGCTCGTGCCTTCCGCAGCAAGCTGCAGCGCCATCATCTGGGATTGCATATCTGTCGGAAAGCCTGGATATGGCAAAGTTTTGACATCAACCGCTTTAAGAGGTTTGCTGGCAATGACACGAATACCATTTTCATCCGGCTGGATTGTAACGCCCATTTCCTCCATCTTCGCAATAACTGGCCCCAGATGGTCGGAGATGGCGCCTTCTACATAGACGTCTCCACCTGTTATGGCGGCGGCTGCCATATAAGTACCGGCCTCGATCCGGTCAGGAATGACCGTATGACGGACACCGTGCAGCTTCTCAACACCCTCGATGCGAATTACTCCGGTGCCGGCGCCGCGCACCTTGGCTCCCATCCCGTTCAGGTAGTTGGCCAGGTCCACGATTTCCGGTTCTCTTGCCGCATTATCGATAATCGTAGTCCCCTCGGCCAGCGAAGCCGCCATCATAATATTCTCGGTCGCTCCAACACTGGCAACGTCCAAATAAATTTTGGCGCCACGCAGGCGGCCCTGGCTTCTCGCTTCCACATAGCCCTGGCCCAGGCTGATTTCAGCCCCCAGCGCCTCGAAGCCCTTCAGATGCTGATCGATTGGGCGTGTACCGATAGCACAGCCTCCCGGAAGGGAAATTCTTGTATGCCCCATCCGCGCCAGCAACGGCCCCATGACCAGAAAAGATGCGCGCATTTTCCGTACCCATTCATACGGCGCTTCGCAGGATGTGATCGCCCGTGCGTCAACACGAATAATTTCGTCTTGATATGTAACGCTTGCTCCCAGCGATTCCAATACTTTATTAATCGTCATTACATCGTCTAGAGGAGGCGCGTCAACAATGACGCTTTCTCCTTCTTCCCCTAAAAGAGAGGCAGCGATAATCGGAAGAACGGAGTTTTTGGCTCCGCTAACTTTCACGCTTCCGACCAGTCTATTGCCGCCGCGGACGATAAATTTGCTCATCATGCTTCCCTCCGCGCGTCACTTTCCTTTTCCGGTGTGGAAAAAAAGAACGGTATCCGCTATTTTCGTGTCTCGCAGCCCGGCAGTTCCAAGGTCGGAGTCCCGCGGCAAACGAGGTTCATTTTCTGTAAATGTAGTGTAAAAAAATGATTAAAATTCGAAATAAATCGTATAGACTTGGTAACTCACTAAATTCCATCATATCATCGTTCAAAGCGCTTATACAAGCATTTTTTCATTTCGCATGTCTGCAGCGCCTGTTTACGCTGATGCCGACTGTGAGCCAAAGCCATGTAAACACATTGTTAACCACTGATGTCGATCCTATTCGACAATTCATGCTCTTAAAGGCATACAGAGATATAACCAAATGTTTTAATATCAAAACATATACCTTAGCAGCTGGCTCCAGGAAATATAATCGAGCAGAAAACCGGCCACAAGCCGTCCAAGCACTACGGCCAAAAACAAATGCAGAAGCCTTCCTTGCGGACCTTTTGGATTTCTGATCCACAAGTCGAACTTAACACTCTGCAGCGCCCACCAGGCAAAGGCAATGCATATGAGAGATACCATCATGGATACCATGCTGCTCATGCCTGCTGTCTGGCCGATCTGCCGAGTTAATTCATCCGTCACGATTTAGCACCTCCGAATCACTGAGCGCTGTACATTGATAGCCGCCCGACTGTTCGGACCGTGAACAGCCTATATATGCATCATATGCGTCAGCGCTCAAAATGCAAACGATGAAATCAGGATTCTTTCATGCCTGCTTGCCGGCTCGGACTATTCTATAATACTTGCCGAAAGCATAACAATCCAGTCCCATTTACGTTATTTTCAATAAGTTTCGACATTTTTCAATATTTGTTATCCTAATATGCTTGAAATTCCGAGCAAACTTCATGTAACTGAAGGTTTTTGCACTCCCTTTATTTGTCCGTTAGCTGCCCGTCTCTACAAAAAAAAAGCCCGCGCGGTTTAAGCCGCCGGGCTTTCGACCTATATACTATTGATTCTTTAGTCCTGCAAACACAAATTATTTTCCGGCCACTTTCAAGCGGTTCATGGCTTTTTGCATCGCCAGCTCCGCTCTGCGGTGGTCATACTCATCCTGCTTGCTCTGCAAACGGACCTCGGCACGTTCCCGAGCCGCTTTGGCGCGTTCCACATCAATATCAGACGGACGTTCCGCGCTTTCAGCGAGAATGACGACTTTATCTTTCCGGATTTCCACAAAACCGCCGTTGACCGCCAGGATTTCAGTCCTACCGCTGGTTTTGATACTGACCGGAGCAATCTGCAAAGGAGTGACCATCGGAATGTGCCCGGCCAAAATGCCGAGTTCCCCTTCCACGCCCCGAACGTTCAGACTCTCCACTTGCTCCGAATAAACCTGGCGCTCAGGGGTCACAATTTCCAATAAAAAGGTGCTCACTTCCATCCCTCCTGACAGGCTGTCCATTGACAGCCCACTTCATAAGGCTTACCTGCTATCATGCGCAATTACAGATTTTTGGCCTTTTCAACCGCTTCTTCAATTGTGCCTACAAACAGGAAAGCCGCTTCCGGAAGATTGTCGTGCTTGCCTTCCAGAATTTCTTTAAAGCTGCGCACCGTTTCTTTAACAGGCACATATTTGCCCGGAATGCCGTTGAAGGCTTCGGCTACGTGGAACGGCTGAGACAGGAAGCGCTGGATTTTGCGCGCCCGCGCAACCAGCATCTTGTCTTCCTCGCTGAGCTCATCCATACCAAGAATCGCAATAATATCCTGAAGCTCATTATAACGGGCCAGAATTCGTTTAACGCCTTGGGCTACCTGGTAGTGCTCTTCACCTACAACTTCAGGAGTAAGAATACGCGAGCTGGATGCCAGCGGGTCCACCGCCGGATAAATGCCCATCTCGGAGATTTTACGCTCCAGGTTCGTCGTAGCATCCAAGTGCGCGAACGTAGTCGCCGGAGCCGGGTCCGTATAGTCGTCCGCAGGCACATAGATAGCCTGAATCGAGGTAACCGAACCTTTTTTTGTGGATGTAATACGCTCCTGCAATTGGCCCATTTCTGTTGCCAGTGTCGGCTGGTAACCTACTGCGGACGGCATCCGTCCCAGCAGGGCCGATACTTCCGAACCCGCCTGGGTAAAGCGGAAGATGTTATCAACGAACAGCAGCACGTCGCGGCCTTCCTGATCACGGAAGTATTCCGCCATGGTCAGACCTGTCAGGGCTACACGCAGGCGGGCACCTGGCGGCTCGTTCATTTGTCCGAACACCATCGCTGTTTTGCTGATAACGCCGGAATCCTTCATTTCATGGTACAGGTCATTACCTTCACGGGTACGTTCGCCTACACCTGCAAATACGGAAATACCGCCGTGCTCCTGAGCGATGTTATTGATCAATTCCTGGATTGTTACGGTTTTACCTACACCCGCACCGCCGAACAAGCCGACTTTACCGCCCTTGGCATAAGGCGCGAGCAGGTCGATTACCTTGATGCCTGTTTCCAGCATTTCCGCCTGTGTTGTAAGCTCATCAAACGCTGGCGCCTGGCGGTGAATTGGATTGATGACAGCACTGTCCACAGAGCCTGCATCGTCAATCGGTTGACCCAAAACGTTGAATACACGTCCGAGTGTAGCTTCACCTACCGGCACCGAGATCGGCGCTCCCATATCTACCGCGTCCATACCGCGTACAAGACCGTCGGTGGAAGACATCGCGATACACCGTACACGGTTGTCTCCCAGATGCTTGGAAGCTTCCAGCGTCAGGTCGATTTTGTTGCCGCCTTCCGTTTCGCCTTGGATTGCAATCGCATTGAGAATTTCCGGAAGCTGGCCGCGTTCAAATTCAACGTCGACTACCGGACCCATAATGCTCACAACGCGTCCTTTGTTCATATTCCTGTTTCCCTCCTACAAGCTTTGCATAGCAAATTCCGATACGTTGCCTGTTGCTTGCTCCGCTAGGCTATGATATTAATGATACTCCGGTCACACTTGCGCATTTGCTCCCGCTACAATCTCCGTGATTTCCTGAGTGATTGCCGCCTGGCGAGCGCGGTTATAAGTAAGCGTCAGCTCGTTAATCATCTTCGTTGCATTCTTCGTCGCTGCGCCCATCGCTGTCATCTTCGCCCCCAGCTCACTTGCCTTGCCGTCAAGCAAAGCTCCGTAAATAAGGGTTTCCGCATAACGGGGAAGCAGCACTTCAAGCACACCCTCCGCTGACGGCTCATATTCGTAGCTGGCGGACAGAGACGCTTCAGAAGCTGTTGGAGCCGCCATCGGCAGCAGACAGTCCACCGTAGGAATCTGGGTCAAAGCATTCACGAACCGGTTATAACATATATACAGCTCATCAAATTCGCCCTTTTCAAATCCTTGGACCGCATTGTAGGCGATGGACTTGATATCCGCAAATGCAGGCGAATCGGACAGATCCGTTACCGTATCCGCCAAAGCATATCCCCGGCGGGTAAAGAAGTCGCGTCCTTTGCGCCCGATGACGAACAGCACAAACTCATCCTGCGAGCTGTGGCGTTCAGCAATGGTTGCAGTGACGGCGCGTAAAATGTTCGAGTTGTAGCCGCCGGCAAGACCGCGGTCAGAAGTGATGATCAGATATGCCGTTTTCTTCACCGGACGGGATTCCAGCATCGGATGCTTAATGCCTTTGGTCCCGGCAGCGATGCTGGCGACCACTTCCTTAAGCTTCTCCGCATAAGGACGGGCGGCGCTGGCTTTCTCCTGTGCTCTTCTCAGCTTGGATGCCGCTACCATTTCCATCGCTTTGGTGATCTGCTTCGTGTTCTGCACACTTTTAATTTGGCGTTTAATCTCGCGCATGCCTTTTGCCATGATTTCACCACCTTAAAGCTTTGACGAAGTCAAAGTTTTCTTCGAAAGCCGCTAATTTAAAGCTTTGACCGAGTCAAAGCTTGCTGCAAGCAAAACAACGTACGATCCTATGGATGAGCCAAGCCCGGCTGGCAGAGCGGACTTGGCTGAAAATCACTTATTTGCAAAATACAGCTTAAGCCGAGGCGGCAAAGGTTTTCTTGAACTGCTCGATGGCCGCTTTCAGCGCTGTTTCGTTATCTGCAACAAGATCCTTCGTATCGCGGATCGATTGCAGGATGCTGTCATGGTTAGATTGCATATACAGCAGGAATTCCTTTTCGAAACGTTGAACATCGCCCACCGGAATATCGTCAAGGTAACCTTTAACCGCTGTATACAAGCTTACAACCTGCATCTCAACAGCCAGTGGCTGGTTCACGTCCTGCTTCAGGATTTCCATCATACGGGCACCGCGGTCAAGACGGGCCTTGGTCGATCTATCCAGATCGGAACCGAACTGTGCGAACGCCTGAAGCTCGCGGTATTGAGCCAGATCCAGACGCAGGGTGCCTGCAACCTTCTTCATGGCCTTGATCTGCGCGGAGCTGCCGACACGGGATACGGAGATACCCACGTTGATCGCCGGCCGCTGGCCTGCATAGAACAGGTCTGCCTCCAGGAAGATCTGTCCGTCCGTAATCGAGATTACATTCGTAGGAATATAGGCCGACACGTCGGAAGCCTGAGTTTCGATGAAAGGCAGTGCCGTCATGGAGCCGCCGCCCAGCTCGTCGTTCAGCTTGGCCGCGCGTTCCAGCAAGCGGGAGTGCAGATAGAATACGTCGCCTGGATAAGCTTCCCGGCCCGGAGGACGGCGGAGCAGCAGGGACAATTCACGGTATGCCGCTGCCTGTTTGGTCAGGTCATCGTATACGATCAGGACGTGCTCGCCTTTGAACATGAAGTACTCGCCCATCGCAGCGCCTGCATATGGTGCGATGTACAGCAATGGCGAAGGCTCGGAAGCCGATGCCGTTACAACGATTGTATATTCCAATGCTCCATTGCGGCGCAGTGTTTCAACAACCTGTGCCACAGTGGACTGCTTCTGGCCGATGGCAACATAGATACACTTCATACCGCTGCCTTTTTGGTTCAAAATAGCGTCGATAGCAATGGAAGTTTTACCAGTCTGACGGTCACCGATAATCAATTCCCGCTGGCCGCGGCCAATTGGTATCATCGCATCAATCGCCTTGATGCCTGTTTGCATCGGTTCATGGACGGATTTACGCGCCATAACGCCAGGGGCTTTGTATTCCACGGGACGGAATTCCGTAGTGGCAATCGGACCTTTACCGTCTACCGGCATACCCAGCGGATTCACGACACGCCCGATCATAGCATCACCCACAGGCACCTGCATAATTTGTCCCGTACGCTTTACTTGTCCGCCTTCGCGTATATCGGAGTATTCACCCAAAATAACGACACCGACATTGCTTTCTTCCACGTTGAGTGCCAAGCCCAAAACGCCGTTCTCGAATTCAACCAGCTCGCCTGCCATAACTTTCTCAAGACCGTAGACACGGGCGATCCCGTCACCGACTTCTACAACGGAACCGACCTCAACAACCTCAATGTCCGTTTTATACTGCTCTATTTGACTTTTAATCAATGTGCTGATTTCTTCAGGTCTGATACTCAAGTGTGTTCACCCCTATCTTCTATACTCGTCTATTGAAAGACTTCTCGAGCCGCTCCAGCTTGCCGGCCACACTGCCGTCGAACATCGTGTCACCGATGACCACCTTCAATCCGCCGAGCAGTTCCGGGTCCACGATATTTTCCACCCGAATCGTTTTATTTACACGCGCGCCGAATTGTTCGGCGACCGCCGCTTTTTCCTCATCATCAAGCGCATATGCTGAGTACACTTTGGCATCGGCAAGGCCAAGCTTATCCTCCTGAATTGCCAGATAACCGTCCAGCAGCGCTCCGAACAGATCCGCTCTGCCCCGCTGAACGAGCAGCTTGATCGTATTGAGGACAGGAGCGGACAGTTTGCCCTCAAAGCTTCCGGCCAACACCTGCAGCTTCACCGGCTCCGGCACATTCGGGGAATTGATGAACCCCCGGATATCCGAATCTCCTGAAACAGCCTCCACGAAGGCCCTGAGCTCCTGTTCCGTCTCCGTTACCTTCTGCTGCTGCTCGGCTACTTCGAACAGGGCCTTCGCATACCGTTTGGCAACTACAGTGTCCTGGCTCATGCTCTGCCCCCTACCTCTTTCAGGTACTGGTCAACGAGCTCTTCCTGGACTTGATCATCCTTGATTTCTTTCTGAATCAGCTTGGAAGCAATCTGCACGGATGCTTTGCCCACTTCGCTGCGCAGGGCGGCAATCGCTTTATTGCGCTCGCTTGCGATCTCGCGCACGGCTTCGTCCTTGAGACGCTCCGCTTCGCTGCGCGCCTCGCCGATAATTTGCTCAGCCTGCTTGCTGCCGGTTTGCTTCGATTGCTCAATGATATCGTAGGCTTCCTTGCGTGCCTGCTGCAGAGCCTGTTTTTGCTCCTCCACGTAGGCCGCTGCCTGCTCGCGGGTTTGTTTCGCTTCGTTCATTTGCTGTGTGACAAGCTCACGCCGCTTCTCCATGACGGAAAAGAGGGGACCGAAAGCATAACGGTTCAACAGCCAGTACAGAATCAAAAACGCGATTAACGTAAGAACGATAGATGTCCATTCCAAATGCAATTGAAGTCACTCCTTTCCGGTAAACGTCGGTTCTATTAACATGATCATATTCAATTCAACAAAGAAGGCGCGGATGGCTGTGCCTTCCCCGCCAAACCTTGTTCCATTCAATTAAGCTGCTGCGTAGAAAATGAATGCCAAAACGACACCGATGATCGGCAGGGCCTCTACCAGACCTACACCGATAAACATTACCGTTTGCAGCGTGGATTTCGCTTCTGGCTGACGAGCGATACCTTCAACTGTTTTACTTACGATCAGACCGTTACCGATACCTGCGCCAAGCGCGCCCAAACCTACAGCGATAGCTGCTGCTACAAATGCCCAAACTCCCATTGTTAATAATCCTCCTTAGAGATGTGAAATTGTGTTATTCATATATTTACAGTTAAGCGCGAAGCGATACTCCTGAACTTAACTTTGAAACCTAGTGTTCATCATGCGATTCTGTTGCCTGAGAGATATAAACGAACGTCAGGATTGTAAAGACGAACGCCTGGATCGCCCCGACAAATATACTGAAGCCCTGCCATACAATCAATCCGAGTACGGAAGCAATCGAGCCTGCCACACCCAGGGCCGCCAGCTTGAGCAGCACGGAAATCAGAACCTCGCCTGCGAAAATGTTACCAAACAAACGCATTCCGTGTGTCAGCAGCTTGGAGAACTGCTCGATCAGGTTGATCGGCAGGAAGAAAGGGAACGGCTGCACATAATGCTTAAAGTAAGCTTTAGTGTTCCGGAACATGCCAAGGATATGTACCAGCAAGAAGATCATGCCGGCCAAAGACATGGCAACCCCTGCATCCGCCGTAGGTGATTTCCACCATTGTACGGCCGCGTGTGGGTGTTCCTCAGGATTTTTCTCATGTGCCTCCGCAAACAGATCCTGCACTGAAACGAGCGGTTTACCGAAGAATGTCGCCTCAGCGGGATCTTCATAATTGGTAACGATACCGAACGGCAAACCCAGCAGGTTGCTTACAAAAATGAACATGATAAGCGTCATGCCGAGAGACAGAAAAGGCTTGCCCTTCTTCAAATCCATTGTGCTGGAAATCATATTTTGAATGAATTCCACGACCCATTCCATAAAATTCTGCAGCTTTCCCGGATTTTCGACTGATAAATTTCTGGTAGCCAATCGGGCAAGAACAAACACAATGGTACAGGTCACAATCAGCATCAATATGATCGACAGGTCAAAACGCAATCCGCCAAGTTCGATAATCGGTGATTCATGCATTTTTTCTCACCCCTTTCTCAATCTCGCTGTTTATCTTCCAGAAGTGCAAATATGATACCTATCACTAAAAGAAGGAGTTGTCCGAAGACAAGACTTGCCGCCACCGCGATTTCATGAAAATAAGACGGAAACTCCAGAGCAAGAACCATAGCGAGGATAGAGGTAGCAACTCTTACG
This sequence comes from Paenibacillus jiangxiensis, assembly GCF_046098255.1. Taxonomy (NCBI): domain Bacteria; kingdom Bacillati; phylum Bacillota; class Bacilli; order Caryophanales; family Paenibacillaceae; genus Paenibacillus; species Paenibacillus jiangxiensis. The sequence goes on along the minus strand of NZ_JBJURI010000042.1, from coordinate 30,377 downwards.
CCGAAACCTATCCCTACAACCCTCTTGCCACTTTCGCCAGCCGCGGCAGATGCCACCTTCCCGACTTTATAGGACATATAGAGCACATTTAGACAGCTTACTACGGTTCCCAGAACCAAACCGTGAGCTACATCACGGTGATGCGGCATCAAACCCGCCACCAGGAAGCAAAGAGCCATAAAAAAAAGCGCGACAATCCACAGTACTCTTTGAAATCTGGCCATTTCACTCATTGCTGTTCCTCAATACCTTTCTGATGACCATGGCAACGCTGACTCCGCCGGCAGCCAATCCCGCGAGAACGCTTACGGCAATCCATATACCTGTCCCCCCCAGCTTCTCATCCAGCCATCTGCCCACATAAAACCCAGCAAAAGCGCATACAGCCAAATCAATGCCGAGAGCGCTGACAAGACCAATTGCCTTCCAGGGATTTCCCCCGTTATTCCGGTTGCGATCCGGCTTTTTCGGCTCGGCCATTTCCACGTCACCCCTGCAATTCCAGTCCATTTTACTGAATGACCAGACTTTTTGTCAATGAACAGATTTTAGCGCCCTAAAGCGGGAAAATCAGCCAAAAACAAGGTATTAAAGCGGTTCAACCCCTTGCAAACCGTACAGTTGAACTGTATGTTCAACTGCCGGTTTGTAAGAACTTGATTCAAAGTTATTTTGTGAACATTCTGTGAAACTGTTCTGGACGCTGCTCCAGGATGCCAAAATGGTGAAGTATAGCATTGACAATTCTTTCCGAAGCGTGCCCGTCACCGTACGGATTCGCCGCCCTGCTCATCGTTTCATAGGTTGCAGAATCGGTCAGCAGCGCTTTGGTACGTTCATATACCTTTTCTTCATCCGTACCGACAAGCTCAAGCGTCCCCGCTTCGATGCCCTCAGGCCGTTCCGTGGTATCTCTGAGCACCAGTACCGGCACGCCGAAGGACGGCGCCTCCTCCTGAATTCCGCCCGAATCGGTCAAAATCAGGTGGGTATGGCCGAAGAAATTATGGAGATCCACTACGTCCAGCGGATCGATCAGCCGGATGCGCGGATGGTCGCCCAAAATTTCAAATGCCGGCTCTTTCACCGCCGGGCTCGGGTGCACCGGATACACGATCACCACATCCTCGAATTCGTCCGCGATGCGCTTGACCGCCCGGAAAATGTTGCGGTGCGGCTCTCCCTGCGACTCGCGGCGGTGCGCGGTCATCAAGATCAGGCGCTTGCCTGCCGCCCATTTCAGGACCGGATGCTCATAATCCTCGCGCACCGTATATTGGAAGACATCCGTTACCGTATTGCCTGTTACGTAAATGCGGTCTTCCGGCTTGTTCTCCCTGCGCAGGTTGCCAGCCGACCAATCCGTCGGGGAGAAATGAAGATCGGCCAGCACGCCGGTCAGCTGCCGGTTCATCTCCTCAGGGTAAGGGGACAGCTTGTTCCACGTCCGCAGCCCTGCTTCAACATGGCCAACCTGAATCTGCTGCATGAAGGCGGCATAGCTGGCGAGGAAGGTCGTCAGCGTATCTCCGTGCACCAGCACAATATCCGGCTTCGCTTCCCGAAGGACGGGCTCCAGTCCCGCCAGAACGCGCAGCGTAATTTCGTTCAGGGTCTGCCGGTCCTTCATCACGTCGAGATCGTAATCAGGACTGATGTTGAACACCTCAAGCACCTGATCCAGCATCTCGCGATGCTGTGCTGTTACACACACAATCGATTCGATATGCTCAGGGTGACGCTGAAGCTCGAGAATAAGCGGCGCCATTTTGATCGCTTCGGGACGCACACCGAAAATGGTCATTACTTTAATTTTAGACATTTCAGACTCCTTTTAACGGGTTTTACGGCTTCACTCACTTCGTGCCATACAGCCGGTCACCGGCATCGCCAAGCCCCGGCACAATATAGCCGTGATCGTCGAGACGCTCGTCCAGCGCAGCTACATAAATATCAACATCCGGATGAGCGTCCTGTACCGCTTTCACGCCTTCCGGAGCAGCAATCAGGTTCATCATCTTGATCTGCGTGCAGCCGCGCTTCTTGAGCACATCGATCGCCGCAATCGCCGAACCGCCGGTAGCCAGCATCGGATCGATCACAATCAGTTCGCGCTCCGTTACATCCGTAGGAAGCTTGGTGTAATATTCCACAGGCTGCAGCGTTTCCGGGTCACGGAACAGTCCTACATGCCCTACCTTCGCAGCCGGGAGCAGCTTGACCACGCCGTCCAGCATGCCCAGCCCCGCCCGCAGAATCGGGATCAATCCCAGCATCCTGCCAGAGATTACCTTGCCTTCCGTTTCGGCTACCGGCGTTTGTACCCGGATGCCTTCAAGCGGTATATCACGCGTAATCTCATAAGCCATCAAAGTGGCCACTTCATCCACCAATTCACGAAAGTCTTTAGTATTGGTACGTACATCTCGAATAAAAGTCAACTTGTGCTGAATTAAAGGGTGATCGCATATCACCAATTTGCCCATAAAAAGTCCCTCCGGTGTTCACTCAATAAAATACCTGTACATACATCCTGCCACAAATCCCGTCTATTATATCATTCCCAAGCATGATTTAACACCTGTCGCGACCCGGTTTTCCTTGTTTCCATCCAAATCTCTGAAAACGCAAGAACTCCGCCAGGCATCTACGCCTGACGGAGCCCGTGACTCAGAGGATAACATCCATTTTCCACTCATCTGAACTTCAGGTTATCCCAGCTGTCCTGTAATTGCTGCAGCAATTCCTTCCTCGTAATAACGCCGGCAATATAGGCCTGCATACTGCTGCTGTTATCATGGTTGTACCCCTTCGGAAACCTCGGAAAGTTCCATGTCCAAATCCTGCCTGATTTTGCATGCTCGGATACAACCATGCCAAGATCGCCTGTGACCTCCGGATTGGCCTCCATCGTCTTGAATGCAGGGACGAACTGGAATTTCTCCGTAATAAATTTCTTGCCTGTTTCCGAAGTAGCAAGCCAGTTCAGAAACTCCTTCGCTTCCTCTTTCACCGGCGAGTTTTTGTTCACCACCCAATTGGCGGCCACCCCGACAGCGATTTTATCGCCATGTGAAGGATCATTATCGATCGGGGCAGGCAGAATGCCCAAATTCAGATCCGGATTGATCCCGTCGATCTGCGGCTGCGTCCAGTTGCCCTGATGCATCATGGCGGCCTGCCCGTCCGCGAACATGGTAACCTGTGCGTTATAATCCGTGGTCAAAGGATAAGGGTTTCCGTATTTCACCATCAGATCGAGCAAATCAAGCCATTTTTCAAAAACAGGGTTGCCGGGGATCTGCATGGCTCCGTCATTAAGGCCTGCGATAAAGCCCGCCGGATCGTCCTGTTGGGCGAAAGGAATGTTGCCCAGATGGTTGCCGAGAATCCAAAACTCCGCAAAGCCGTTGGCGAAAGGCGTAATTCCGGCTTTCTTGAGACGTCCGGCCGTCTCCTCCAGTTCATTCAATGTGCGCGGAAGCTTGGTAATCCCCGCTTTATTAAACAGATCTTTATTATAGATAATTCCGAAGCCTTCCAGATTCATGGGCTGACCGTAGATTTTCCCGTTCACGGTCATCGGCTCACGGGCAAAATCGTCGAGATCCTTCACCCACGGCTGGTCTGACAGGTCCTCCATATATTCAAACCACGTTTCCCGGTCCTCATAACCCTCGTTCGTAAAAATATCAGGCTGATCGCCGGACGCGAATCTCGCTTTCAACGCAGAAGCATAATCGGCCCCGCCGCCCACGGACTGAATGTCCAGCTTAATACCGGGATGCGTCCGTTCATACTCCGCCTTCAGCTCCTGCATCGGCTCCAGCAGCTCCACCTTGAACTGGAAAATATGAATCGTCTTCACATTGCCATCCATCCGCGCGGCGTTTCCGCAGCCGGATAAAATCATCGTCATGGCCGTACACAGTGCAAGGACAAGCAGCAGCGGTCTCCTCATCGGTTCATCCCCTCCCTGTTCAACCTTTTACCGCACCGGCCGCGATCCCGGATACGACGTATTTCTGCAGTGCCAGAAAAAAGATCACGATCGGCAGAATGCCGAGCACCAGCGCGGGCAAGGCCAGATCCCATTGCTTGGTGTACTGGCCGAACAGCGTATAGGTCGCAATCGGAATCGTACGCTTGTCCGGATCGGTCAGGATCAGCGACGGCAGCAAATAATCGTTCCAGATCCAGAGCGTATTCAGAATGAGCACCGTAATAATCATCGGCTGAAGCAAAGGCAGCACTACCCGAAAAAATACGCCGTAACGGTTCGAGCCGTCCACACGGGCCGCCTGTTCGATCTCAATCGGCACCGTTTTGATAAAGCCATGAAACAGGAAGACGGACAGCGGCGCGCCAAACCCCAGATAACACAAAATGAGCCCAGGAATGCTGTTGTTCAGGCTGAGCATGTTCGAAATCTCCATCAGCGGCAGCATAATGGACTGGAACGGAATGACCATGGCCGACACAAGCAGGCCGAACAAAACGCGGTTAAACAGCGAGTTGTTCCGGACCATCTGGTAAGCCGCCATCGAGTTGATCATCAGCAGCAGCACGTTGCTGGCGATGGTGACAAGCAGCGAATTGCCAAAGGCTGAAGGAAAATCGATGGATTTCCAGGCCTCAGCATAGTTGGAGAAATGAAGCGCCGACGGCAGAGCCGCCGAATGGGTCAAAATCTCGCCGAAGGGCTTGACTGAATTCACCAGCAGAAAATAGAACGGTACGAGAAAAAAAAGACCGATCACAATGAGAAGGGCTTCAACGAGCAGCGTGCCTGTTCTGTAACCGGATGTTTTTGGCATTACATTTCGACCTCCCTCTTCTTCGTCAGACGAACCTGGATGCCCGTAATGATGGCCACGATTACAAAGAATATCATCGCTTTCGCCGTGCCGAGACCCAGCCGGTTGTTCGTGAACGCCTCGTTATAAATGTCCAGCGCCACGGATTCCGTGGATTTGAACGGCCCGCCCTGCGTTAGCGCCAGATTGAGCTCAAACACCTTGAACGACCAGGAAATCGCCAGAAACAGGCATACAGTCACCGCAGGCATAATGAGCGGAAAAACAATACTGCGCAAAATCTGCCACCGGTCGGCACCGTCGATCTGCGCGGATTCCAGCAGCGATTTGGGAACATTGCTCAGGGAGGATATGTAGATCACCATCAGATATCCGGCATACTGCCAGACAAATACAATGACCGTGCCCCAGAAGGCGGTCGGCCCGTTACCCAGCCAGGGCATCGTAAAAAAAGAAAGACCCGTCGCTTCACCGACAGCAGCGAACCCCCTTACAAAAATGAACTGCCAAATAAAACCGAGCAGCAGACCGCCGATCATGTTCGGCATGAAAAACACCGTCCGCAGAATACTCCTCGTACGCAGCGGCCTGGTCAGAAAATAAGCGAGGAAAAAGCCCAGGAGGTTCGTAAACAGCACACCACAGACGGTAAACTTGACGGTAAACCAGAAGGCATTGCGGAAATCGGGGTCCTGCCGGAAAATATGCAAATAATTGTCCAGACCGATCCAGGCCACATGGGCGGTAACCCCGTCCCAGTTCGTCATGGAATAGTACAGCCCCAGGAAAAACGGAACAATCATAATCAGGACGAAAAACAGAGTCAACGGTCCGACAAATATAAGCTGCTGCACAAGGCGTGCGGATTTGCTTGAGTTCATATTTTCGCTCCTTTGCTGTGATCTGAATTTTCTCTGTCAGGACAGTTTCCGTTTTCTAATTCAGGCTTTCCGCCGCTGTCTAATTTGCTATTACCCGAAAATGCGCATATCAACACAAAGAAACCGCCCGCATCCCTTAGGATACGGACGGTTTCTTATACCAGGCTATCGCCCGGGCAGACGCTTAATATTGAATCTCAGGGTAAATCGGGAATTGGTCGGTCAATTGGGTAACACGGCCGCGCAGCTCCGAGAGAATCGTTTCATCCTTCGGATTTTTCAGTGTTTTGGCAATAATCTGACCGATTTCGGTCATGGCGTTCTCATCCATGCCGCGTGAAGTAGCCGCAGGCGTGCCGATACGTATACCGCTGGTCACAAACGGGCTGGTCGGATCAAACGGAATGGCATTCTTGTTCACCGTGATGCCGATGGAGTCAAGCACATGCTCCGCGTCTTTCCCCGTAATGTTCAGATTGCGCGTATCAATCAGCATGAGGTGATTGTCCGTACCGCCGGACACGATATTGACACCTTCGCTGATGAGCGTTTCCGCCAGCACCTGGGCGTTGCGCACCACCTGCTTCGCATATTCGGTAAAGGAAGGCTGAAGCGCCTCTCCCAAAGCTACGGCTTTGGAAGCAATGACGTGCATGAGCGGTCCGCCCTGCGTGCCCGGGAATACCGCTTTATCGATAGCCTGCGCCCAGGCCTTGCGTGTCAGGATCATGCCGCCGCGCGGTCCGCGCAGCGTTTTGTGCGTCGTGGTGGTCACAAAATGGGCGTGAGGCACCGGATTCGGATGGATGCCTGCAGCGACCAGACCTGCGATATGCGCCATGTCCACCATGAACAGCGCGCCTACATCGTTCGCAATGGAAGCGAAGGCTTCGAAATCGATCGTGCGGGGATATGCGCTGGCGCCGGCTACAATGAGGCGCGGGCGGTGCTTGAAGGCCGCTTTGCGCACTTCGTCATAATCGATCAGAAAGTTATCTTCACGCACACCGTAAGCCACAAAATTGTACAACAGGCCGGATGCATTCACAGGGCTGCCATGTGTCAAGTGACCACCATGCGCAAGATTCATGCCGAGCACCGTATCGCCGGTATTCAACGCCGTCAGGTACACCGCCAGGTTGGCCTGTGCTCCGGAGTGGGGCTGCACGTTGGCATGCTCAGCCCCGAACAGCTCCTTTGCCCGGTCGCGCGCGATATTTTCCACAATATCGACATGCTCGCAGCCGCCATAGTAACGCTTGCCGGGATATCCTTCCGCATATTTGTTCGTCAGAACGGAGCCCATCGCCTCGATCACCGCTTCGCTCACGATATTCTCGGATGCGATCAGCTCAATGTTGTTCCGCTGGCGCTTGAGTTCAAGCCCCATCGCTTCCAATACAGCCGGATCATTCTTGCGCAAATTTTCCATCATGATAAAGTTCCTCCCCGCGATAATTGCTTGTTTGTGTTCTTATGCTTACTCTCTGTGCGGCGCAGCCCATGGACGACTCAACTGCAGCCGGCCCCGCCTTCCTCCTGCTCCAGCCGATACACCGCCCGCTCCCCACCGATCAGAGGGGGACGGGTAAAGGCCGCATTGACCCGCGCTTCCCCGATATAACGGAGGCTCGGCCGGAAAGGAACGGCCACCCTGCGCAAATGCATGCCGATCAGCGTCTCGCCGATATCGAGACCGGCATGCGCTTCAATCGTTTCGGCCAGGCATGGCTCCTTCATCGACCTGAAGGCTGCCGCAGCCATGGAACCGCCAGCCTTCGGCACCGGCACGGCTGCCACTTCCTTCAATCCTAGCCTTTCGAGGACGGATCTTTCCAGGACAAGCGCCCTGTTCAAATGCTCGCAGCATTGGAAGACAGCATCAAAGCCGTATTCCTGCTGCACCTCCCTAACGCCCGCCAGCAGCTGCTCGGCTACCTCCAGCGCGCCGGACGTGCCGATACGCCGCCCGGCCACCTCGCTGGTGCTTGCACCAATCACCAGCAGCCTGCCCGGCTTCAAATCCGCGGCCGCTGCCAGCTCCCTTAATATGGCGCGCAGGCCGGCTGCCGTCTCCGCATGCTCCATCTCAAGCCCCCCTTGTTCCGCTGTCCAGCATAGTTTCAGCTTTCATTATAGCTGATTATGCCCGCCTTTGATTCGACAAAAACGGGCCGCTGCCGAATTGAAACAGAAGAAGCCCTGCTAAACGAAAAAAGAGCAGTCCGCGACTGCTCGCGGAATTGCTCTTTTGCCCAGGCGACCGGCCGTATGATCCGATGCTCCACCGTGGTTTAACCCACTCTCGTCGCCAGTCACACCGGATTCTCGTTCATGTACCCTTATCTTAATTTATCAAAGCAGGGAAATCAACAGCAATCTGCACCAAAAATCGCCCGCCGGCGTTATTATTTCCGGTTTTCCAGCTTATCCGCCAGGCGGTGCAGCGCAGTACGGATTTCCGCCGCTGCGATATCATAATCCTCCCTCGATCCGCCGAAAGGATCGGAGATATCAAAGCTCGGAATCCGCTGCCGGATTTCAATCATGCGCTCCCTTTCTTCTCCAGAAAGCTCCTGGCCGAGGGAGGCCATTATTTCCTGGGAGGCGTACAGACTGTCCAGCTCCTGCAGATCGTTCAGCACAGCAGGGTCATTCTCCACGTATTCCTTCAGTGTGTACGTCTTCCCGGCTGCTGCAGGAAAACGCTGAATCACCTGCCGCTTATGGCTCTGCGTAAGAGTCAGGATCAGATCCGACCATTCCACCAGCTCCCGGTGCAGCGATGTGGAACGGAAAGGCTCGCTGATTCCGTGATCGCGCAGCACGGCCTCGGCATGGCGGGAAAGGGACGTGCCATCCATTGCGGCTACTCCTGCCGAACGCACCTCCAGCCCAAGCTGCCGTTCAACGGCCAGCTTGCGCAGCATCGCTGCAGCCATGGGGCTCCGGCATGTATTGCCTGTGCATACAAACATAATATTTTTCATGAATTCCCACCTCCAGCTCTCCATGCTGCTAATTGTAAATTAAAAAATAAACATCATTCCAAAGGCAAATAAAATGGCCCCGCCGATCGCCTCTCCGTATTCACCCAGATTGCGGCTGACGCGTCTTCCCAACAGAAGACCAAGGACTGACATCAAACCGCCGGCGCCGCCGAAGGCGGCAACCGTCAGCAGCAGATTACTCCGGAACATACCAAGGGAAACCCCCACCGAAAAGGAGTCCATGCTCACGCCAAGCGAGTACAGGATCACTCCGACGGAAGAGCGGTAATCCAGCATCGGAACGCTTCCCCCATATATCGAATTATAAATCATATGACAGCCAAGCAAAATGAGCAGGCCACCAGCCGCAAATGTCGCTACATGCCCGAGCACTTCACTCATGAATTGCCCCGTTAATATGCCCAGCAGCGGCATCACCATGTGGAACAAGGCAACGACCGCACTGATTCGGAGGATATCGTTCAGCCGAATGCCCTTCATCCCTACACCGATTCCGAGCGAAAAGGCATCCATCCCGAGCGCAAAGGCCATGATCAGAACGGTCAGAAGTTGTCCCATATGGGAAGTGGCTTCAAGCATGTTCATTCCTCCATGTACATTTTCAATCTGTACACGATATGCGGACAAGGAGGAAACTAGTACATGCTGTGTTCATGGAAAAGGCTCTGGGTCGCATGGAAGCCCGGAACAATCCCGGACGCTGCCGGCTACCCGCGGGCTTCTTCTGCGCGGATCACCCGGTGTCCGGCCGCCTTCAACAGCCGGTTCATGACGGCCGCGCCCAGCCCGTGCGGAGGGCAAGCCTCCGCGAGGATGAAGGTAATGCCATCCTCGTCACAGCGGCGCAGCACCCCGTACAGGCGCTGCCCCGCCTCCTGCAGCGTGGCGAGACTGCCAAGCGAGTATACACGCTGCCCGATATAATCGGCCGCATGCTCGTCGAAAGCGAGCACGGCCGTACGCTCTCCGCTGGCCTCCGCCACGGCCAGCTCGCGCCGGATCAGGCCCGTTACCGCTGCCGGGGACGGGCCTTCCACCACGCTTAAGCGCCCGAGGGGCGCGTAATGCGTGTACTTTACCCCCGGCGAGCGCGGAGCCGGGGTGTCGGGGCCTGCGTCGCCCGCCAGGCCCGGGTCGGTCGTGACGGCCGGGCAGACGGCGGCGAGCTGCTCCGCAGTGATGCCGCCGGGGCGCAGGATCGTCACGGTGCCGTCGTCGCCGGCCTGCACCACGGTCGACTCCAGCCCCACGCCAGTAGGGCCGCCATCGACGATGCCGCCGATCCGGCCCTGCAGGTCCTCGCGCACATGCTCGGCAGTCGTCGGACTCGGGCGGCCGGAGCGGTTTGCGCTTGGCCCCGCCACAGGGCAGCCCGCCTCGGCAATCAGCCGCAGCGCCACCGGGTGGTCAGGCATCCGGACGGCGACCGTGTCCAGCCCGGCCGTTACGCGTGGAGACAGCACGCCCGGCTTGACCGGAAGCACCAGCGTGAGCGGCCCCGGCCAGAACGCCTTGATCAGGGCTTCGGCCGTGCCGTTCACCTGCTGCACCAGCTCATCGAGCTGGCCGCGCCGCGCAATATGCACGATGAGCGGATTGTCCGAAGGCCTGCCCTTCGCGGCAAAAACCGCCTCCACAGCAGCGGTATTGCGGGCATCGGCACCGAGGCCGTATACGGTTTCCGTCGGGAATGCGACCGTATCACCCGCGCGCAGCAACGCAGCAGCTTCCCGCAAGGCTAACGCCGCAAACTGGGAGGGATGCCCTGTATACGAGCTCCCTCCCAGTTCAATAGTACCGTCTGTCACGGTTTCCTCCAGATTTTTCACGTTCCACCAGTACGTTGGACGCCGCCCGGCTTGCGGCCCGCCACCAGCAGCTTCAGTCTGCAGCTTTTCATCATCATTCATAATTGTTCATCCTATACTTTCTTGATTGGGTTCAAACTGTCCATATTGTTCAGAAAATTGCTTTCGTTTCTCCATTATAACATAGTAAGAAAAACGTTTATCGACGCACTTGCTAAGAAAACAGTCCGCTGACCCAATTCCAAAAATCAACCGCTTTATCCACCAGATAGAAGCGTACCTCAACCTGTTCTTCTTTATTCTCACCTTGTCCGTCATTTTCACCGGCTGCAGCGGCCTTGTCGGCTCCCGGGGAGTTGTCCGCCCCGACGAAGCACAGGGGAGGAAACAGCACACACCACCAGTTCTTGCCCGCGCCCTCTCCCAGCGTAATGCGGACGGCCTCGTATTGTCCGGCCGGGTACACCCTGCTGCCGTAAATTTTAGTCGGAAATGGAACCTGTCCCAGCTCTACGTTATACGTATACGTCAGTCCTTGGCGGGCAAGCTCATGGCCTACCGTTTCCCGGATTTCCGGCAGCCGTGTCCGTACGATGCTTCGTGCATCCTCCAGACTCCGCGGCTGCTCCATTTCATCAATCCAGGTATTCATCTCGGCTACCACTGCATCCCGGACTTGTAATTTAACTAGCTGATCCGCCGGCAGATCGGAATTGGCAAGAATACGGAGCCGGATCGAATCATGTGGAATTACCGCGGCCTGCTGCACCCAACCAGGTACGGCTGCATCTACTTTTTGCCCCTCCCAGGACATCACTAATATAAATAAACATACTAGAATAATTACCGTTTGTTTGAATACCGTCTTCATTCCCGTTTCCCCCCGGTCGTCTTTATGTCTACCAGTATGTCCACCTGCCGGGGGGATAAACCTAGCAATCTATCAAATTTACAAAAAACAGGGGCCCCTCTCCCTCAAGAGAAAGAACCCCCGCGAACATACCTGTATTAAAGCTGCGCCTGCTTGATCGTCCGGGACCGGGCCGGATCAGGCAGATCATCGTCTATTTCCTGCCCATGGACACGGATGCTCATGATCAACCCCATGCTCGCCATGTTAATCAGGAGCGAGGTGCCGCCATAGCTGATAAACGGCAGCGTAATGCCTGTCAACGGCATGATGCCGATAAAGGCGCCAATATTCTCAAATATCTGGTACAGCAGCATGGACACAATGCCGACCACAATATACGGTCCTGTCCTGTCCCTGCATTCCAGCGCGATCAAAATCATGCGGTGAATCAGGATAAAATAGAGCAGCAGCAGTGCTGATGAACCCACAAAGCCGAATTCCTCAGCAATCACTACAAATATGGAGTCCGAGTATGTGTACGGCACACGGCCGGATTGGACCGAAGAACCCTGTAAAAAGCCTTCGCCGGTCATACCGCCGGACGCGATCGCCAGCTTGGCGTTCTCCGTATGCCACTTGGCTGCTGCGCTGGCTTCATCCGGCATTAGCCATGGATCGAGGCGGTCTGTCCAATGCTGCCGGCCTATATCTTTCATAAAGGTGTATATCTCTTCGTGAAAGGTAGTATAGGCCTTGATTCCGCCAACTACCGCTACCGAGAATATAATAAGACCAATAAGCGCATGAGATGCTTTCACGTTACCGATCCACAGCATACCTATAAGAATGACAATATAAGCGAGCGCATTCCCCAAATCATTCTGAGCCATTACGATAGCAAAAGGGACGAACGTTATCAGACCGATCAGAAGCACATCACGGACAAAACGAAGCTCGCTCTGCCGTCTGATCATCAGCATGTAGGCCAGACTGATGATCAGCGCAAGCTTGAAAAGCTCGGCTGGCTGGATACTGAGGCGACCAATCTTCAGCCATCCTTGCGCGTTGTTCAGGTTTTCCCCGAAAAAGAACACCAGCATCAGCACCAGCAGGCCACCCAGATAGATATATCTCGCATATTTGATAAAGATGCGGAAATCAAGCAGTGTCATACCGGCCAACGCCACAAAACCAATCGCATAGTTGGCAATAATACTGATATAATCGTTCTGATGCCCAGCCCAATAGCGGCCTGCACTATATACGGCAACAACACTGATCCCCATCAACAAGAGCAAAATGGTAATTATGGGGCCGTCGATTCTTTTAAATTTCTGAAGCATAGTTTCCCCCTGAAGCGAATTCTGAACATTGATCCAACAACTCCAACCATTCAGCTTTCTTCATTGTAAAGGATCGGCCGTCAAAAATAAAATGCGGGCTCAGTCCGCTATTCCCAGGACATGCCGTTCAATGCCCGCCAGATCAGGCACAATGACAATGCGGCTCCAATGGCCTGCCTCTTGCAGTAGACGAGCCACCTCACGCGCCTGCCCCATGCCCAGCTCGAAGCCGATCAGGCGAGGCGGTGCAGCCAGCACTGGCAGCTGGCTCACCATTGACCGGAACGGATCAAGGCCATCCAGTCCGCCATCCAGCGCCGTGTGCGGCTCATGATCGCGCACCTCCGGCTGCAAGCCTTTAATGTCGGCAGCGGGAATATATGGCGGGTTGGACACCAGAATGTCCACCGTCTCCCCGGCGAAGGGCATTAACAGATCGCCTTGGCGCAGCTCCACGGAGGCACCATTCGTCTCCGCGTTCCGTGCTGCCACCGTCAGCGCAGCCGCTGAAATATCCCCTGCCGACACCCGCCAGCGGGGTCTTTCAGCCGCCAGCGTCACGGAGATTGCGCCGCTGCCGGCGCCAATGTCCAGCACATGCGGCGTGCCTCCCGGCCACAGCCGGTCTCCGTGCTGCATGATGGCCTCCACAAGCAGCTCCGTCTCCGGACGGGGAATCAGCACCGCCGGAGTTACGCTGAAGGGACGGCCGTAAAATTCCTGGGAGCCGATAATGTACTGCGCGGGCTCTCCCGCCGCTTTGCGGTTCACCACAGCCTCCCAATCAGCCGCACGCTCCGCCGGAAAAGGCTGGCCCAGCTCTGCGTAGAAAGCCGTCCCCTCCAGTCCAAGCACATGCTCCAGCAACAGCCGCGCGTTATGCTGCGGCTCCATCACCCCGGCAGCCGCCAAAAAAGAAGAAGCCCCAGATAAGGCTTCTCTGATGCTTCGGCCCGGTGACATCCGATAAGTCGCGCGTTCCAAAGCTTTATACCTCTTGTGCCATCAAATCGGACTGCTCCGCAATGGTCAGCGCCGATACGATCTCTTCGATTTCGCCGTTCATGACATGGTCAAGCTTATGCAGCGTCAGACCAATCCGGTGGTCGGTTACACGGCTCTGCGGGAAGTTATATGTGCGAATCCGTTCACTGCGGTCGCCCGTCCCTACCTTGCTCTTGCGTTCACCGGCATACTTGGCTTCCTCTTCCTGGCGCATCATGTCGTAGATACGGGCGCGCAGCACCTGCAACGCCTTCTCTTTGTTCGAGTTCTGTGATTTGCCGTCCTGGCAGGTCGCCACAATGCCGGTAGGAACATGGGTTACACGCACGGCGGATTTGGTTGTGTTAACCGACTGGCCGCCGGCACCGCTGGAGCAGAAGGTGTCGACACGGATATCCTTGTCAAGAATTTCAATATCCACTTCTTCCGCCTCCGGCATTACCGCTACCGTAGACGTGGACGTGTGGATGCGGCCGCCCGACTCCGTAGCCGGAATCCGCTGCACCCGGTGTGCGCCGCTTTCGAATTTAAGCTTGCTGTATGCGCCACGGCCGTTGACCATGAACGTGACCTCTTTGAAGCCGCCGAGATCGTTCATGTTCGCATCCATCAGTTCCACGCGCCAGCCCTGGGTATCCGCGTAACGGGTATACATGCGATAGAGATCAGCCGCGAACAGGGCCGCTTCATCCCCGCCGGCAGCGCCGCGGATTTCCACGATCACGTTCTTGTCGTCATTCGGGTCCTTGGGCAGCAGCAGCACGCGGATTTTCTCTTCCAGCTCCTGCTTGCGGGCGGAAAGCTCCTCGATTTCCATTTTGACCATATCGCGCATGTCGTCATCAAGCTTTTCGGCCAGCATCGCTTTGGCGGCATCCAGCTCTTCCGTCACACTTTTATATTCGGTATAAGCCTCGTAGGCGGGCTGCAGATCAGATTGTTCTTTGGAATAATCCCTCAGCTTCTTGCTGTCGTTAGCCACATCCGGATCACAAAGCAGCTCGCTCAACTTCTCATAGCGGTCCACTAAAGATTGCAGTCGATCCAACAAGGGAATTCACCTCTTTATTCATCAAAGTTTCATATCTATGTTTTTATACAATTACTATCTTTTCAACACTTTATTATACCATCTTAACAAGTGAATAACTACTGGCAAATCCGCGTTTCCAAAAAATTATGCAGGATGGTTCAATCATGCCCCTCATCGGAATCATACGGCAAAAAAGCGGCCGCCCTGGGCTCACTGCCCGGCTGCGGCCGCCAGAAGGCAAGGGACATGGAACTTCGCCCGCCTGTATAGTTTAAATTAAACGTTGAAGCGGAAGTGCATGATATCGCCGTCCTGTACGACGTAATCCTTGCCTTCCAGACGCAGCTGGCCGCGTTCTTTGGCCCCGTTCATGGAACCCGCCGCCACCAGATCGTCATAAGACACCACTTCTGCACGAATGAAACCGCGCTCGAAATCGGTGTGGATTACACCTGCCGCACCCGGAGCCTTCGTGCCTTTGCGGATCGTCCACGCACGAACCTCCTGCACCCCGGCCGTGAAGTAAGTGTACAGCCCGAGCAGACGGTATGCCGCCTTGATGAGACGGTTGAGCCCCGACTCTTCCAGTCCCAGCTCCTCCAGGAACATGGCCTTGTCCTCGCCCTCCAGCTCAGCGATTTCAGCTTCCACTTTGGCGCTGATCGGCACGACCTCGGCGTTCTCTCCTGCCGCAAACTCGCGAACCTGCTGAACATATGGATTGCTGTCCGCATCCGTCACGCCGTCCTCGCTGACATTCGCCGCATACAGTACCGGCTTCATGGTGAGCAGGTGCAGATCGCGGATCAGCAGCTTCTCGTCATCCGTCAGCTCCAGGCTGCGCGCGGGCTTGTCGTTGTACAGCGTCTCCTTGAGACGCTCCAGTAGTTCCACTTCCTGCAGGGCAGCCTTGTTGCCGCCCTTCGTGTTCTTGCGGGCACGTTCAATCCGCTTGTCCACGCTCTCCAGGTCGGCAAGAATCAGCTCCAGATTAATCGTCTGAATATCGCTGACCGGGTCCACTTTGCCGTCGACATGCGTAATATTCTCATCCTCGAAGCAGCGGACGACATGCACAATGGCGTCCACCTCGCGAATATGGGCCAGAAACTTGTTGCCAAGGCCTTCGCCCTTGCTCGCGCCGCGCACCAGACCGGCAATATCCACGAATTCGAAGGCGGTCGGCACCGTTTTATTCGGCACAACCATCTCCGTCAATTTATCAAGACGCTCGTCCGGAACCTCAACTACGCCGACATTCGGATCAATCGTGCAGAAAGGATAATTGGCGGACTCGGCGCCAGCCTGTGTGATCGCGTTGAACAGCGTCGATTTCCCGACGTTCGGCAGCCCGACAATTCCAGCTTTTAAAGCCATAGTAAGAACAACTCCCGTTTATATGAAATAAAAAATGTAAACACCATTTTGGATACACCAACCTACATTATATATGACAACCTGTGCAGGCGGCAACCGGAGAAGCGGACTGTTCAGGCCGTTAAATCTCTTTGCTCATCTGGATATCCGTAACGGTGTACCCAACGCTTTTGTACAGGTGCAGCGCCCTATCATTGTGTCCGAACACGTGCAGACCGATTCGGGTTGCCCCCGCCTTGCGTGCCTCTTCTTGCAATGCCGCCATGGTCAGCCTGCCGTAGCTCTTCCCCTGGTATTCCTCATAGATGAGAATGTCCAGCAGGAACGCCTCGGTGCCCCAGGGGTGCTGCATTATATTAAACCAGATGTCCCCGATCTCCAGTTCTTGTCCGTCTTCATCAAGTACGATGGCATACAAATAAGCATCCGGCGTATCCAGTCCCGTAGGCAAAAATTTACGCACACTCTCTTGGGAACGCTGCAGCGCTTCTTCTGCCGTCCAGTCCCCTGACTTTATCTTATCCTCCGCGAAATCTTTAATTGTTCGTTGTTCAAAACGCCCGTATTGTTCAGCATTCATTGGCTTAAGCGAGATCATTGGCCCCATCCCCTTCAGTATCGGATTTATGAAGGCCACATGGACGCCCTTCTCGAATCCTTTGAGTATACCTTTGAGTATAATACGAATGCCACTCAAATACACCACCTGAAGTGCATACTCCTGACATTAACATACACAATATAGGAAAGGAGGGAAAAGAATGGACAAGCTGCTCGCCAAATTGGCAGTGCACGGTATCATGATTACCTCACTGCTTGTATTGCTGTCTAATGCTTCTTTGGTCGGAGCCCTGTTTACCGCGCTCGGAATCTGGATTACCGCTTATGCGATCGGTGACTTGCTGATTTTGCCGAGTTTGGGTAATACAGTAGCGACCGTTGCCGATGCCGGTCTGGTATTTCTGATGCTGTGGCTGATCAGCGGCGCTGCGGGTTGGACCCTGTCATTCACCGATATGCTGTTGATTACGGTGCTGGCAGCCATTTTTGAGTACTTCTTTCACATCTGGCTGCTGCGTGATGATCGTTCGGTTAAAAAACAGCGAGCTTGAAGCTTGGCGCAAAAACAGCGAACCTGAAGCCCGGCGCAGAAACAGCGGCAACCCGCATAATCAGGATGCCGCTGTTTTTTTATCCTCTATTTCATTTGAAGCTAAACATAAAGTGAGGGAGCGCTCAAGCGTCAAAATGATTTTCTGCGCAGCCGCGTAGTGTTCCGCAGCGCCTTTACATCACCTGCTCCAATTCCGAACATGACCGTCCGCAGCTCCAGCTCCACCTGGGCCAGCCTGCCGTGAAGCGCCTGCTCAGACGCAACGGCCGCCCCGAGCAAGGAGCGCCCAAAGCCCGCCAAATCCGCTCCCAGCGCAATCGCCTTGGCGGCATCCACACCGCTCTGCAGCCCGCCGCTGCCGATGATGGCTCCCTTGCTTTCAAGCGCGCTTACCTCAGCAATACATTCCGCAGTCGGGTTGCCCCAGTCCGCGAAGGCCTCGGCCGCCGCCCGTTTGACCGGATCGGGATTGCGGTATTTCTCGACCTGGCTCCAGCTTGTCCCGCCCGAGCCGGCCACGTCGATGAACGCCGCACCGGCCGAGTACAGCCTCGAAGCCGTCTCGCCGTCAATTCCCCAGCCGACTTCTTTAACCCCCACAGGCACGGAGAGATTGCGGCATACGCGCTCTATCCGCTTCAGCAGCCCGGAGAAATTCGTATCCCCCTCAGGCTGAAACACTTCCTGGATTCCGTTCAGATGAAGAACAAGCATATCTGCCCCCGCAATGTCCACTGCGCGGCGGCATACTTCTTCATCGTATCCATAATTGAGCTGCACAGCCCCAAGGTTGGCGATCACCGTGATATTGGGGGCGTAGCGGCGGACATTAAAGGTTGCGGCCAGTTCCTCTTTTTCCACGGCCGCACGCACCGATCCGACGCCGAGTGTCCAGCCTCTGGCTTCAGCGGCGGACGCAAGCCGCTCATTAATTCTCCCCGTTTCCGTGCTGCCCCCTGTCATCGAGCTGATCAGCAGCGGTGTCCGCACAGCCCGGCCAAGGAAGGTGCTACCCAGATGAATGGACGCAAAATCAAGCTCAGGCAGCGGGTTATGCTTGAACGCATACCGTTCCAGGCCGCTTGTGATACCCCGTCCAGCCACGTCCTCTTCCAGACAGAGGCGCACATGCTCAATTTTGCGTTCCCCGGTCCGCCCTGCGGGCAGCAGCGAGTCGCCTTCCTTATCTTCGCGCCGGTTTTCATTGGTTTGATCACTCATGTAAAGCTCCCTTGTCTCATTTATCGGTACTCATTTTTCTCTATTTTGAATTTCCCTATTTAGATAGTATAACATCGGACCGTATTTACAAACCAAAATATACCGACTGGATTTATATGAACATGCCGCCGCTTCCTATCCTTCGAGAAAAAAATAGCAGGCTGCTTCCGCCCTTTGACATATAACATGAGCTGTGAGAATATAAACTAACGACCGTTAGGTAGGTGAATAAATGCAGTGCGTATGGAACATATAAGGGATGTAGCCCTGTCCCATTTTGCAAAGTATGGCTACGAAGGCGCCTCTCTCGGCAGCATCGCTGAAGAGGTAGGCATCCGTAAGCCTTCGCTGTATGCGCATTTCAAGAGCAAGGAGGATCTGTTTCTGAAGGTGGTTGTCCACGCGTTCCATCTGGAGTCGCGCAGAATTTTTGGCTATTTTGCCGACTGCCGTAATGCAGGCACCGAGGCGCTGCTTAGAGATTTTTTTGACTGGTTGGAGAAGGAGTACGAGAGCAGCAGCACGGCGAAGCTGGTGCTGCGGATGTGCTTTTTCCCGCCGCCGGCGCTGTGTGATGAAGTGATGGATATCGTATGCCCATTTCTGGAGCGGCTGGAGCGGATGCTGGCACGGATGCTGCGCCGGACGGAGCATCGTGGCACCGCAGAGGCGGACAACGCTGCACTGGCTTACATTACGCTCGTTGACGGCACGGCCGTGGAGCTGCTATTCGTCGGCCCGGATAAATACCGCAGACGTGTCAATGCCGCCTGGCCTATATTCTGGCAGGGCATGAATTGCTTAAAGGAGAAGGAGACAAAATGAACCGCAGCTGGTTGTACGTTATTTTGGGAGGTATCATAGAGGTCGTATGGGTGTCCGGTCTCAAGCATGCCGCCACACCGATAGAATGGATCATCACCGTACTGGCTATTGGAGCCAGCTTTTATCTGATTATACAGGCGGCCAGACGCCTGCCAGTAGGCACGGTATATGCCGTCTTTACGGGACTCGGCACCGCCGGAACGGTTGCAGCCGAAATGCTGGTGTTCGGCGAGCCCTTTAACTGGTTGAAGGTGCTCCTGACTGCAGTGTTGCTTGCCGGGGTGGTCGGCCTGAAGCTTGTGACCGACTCAGGGGCACGGGAAAGGGGGAACGCCTGATGGCCTGGTTCGCATTAATCCTTGCCGGCAGCTCTGAAGTACTGGGCGTTATCGGCATGAAGGGCATTACCATGGGCAAAGGGTGGCGCTCCTTCGCCTTGATGGGCCTCTCGTTCCTGTTCAGCTTTTCGCTGCTCAGCTATGCGATGCAGTATCTTCCGATGGGTACGGCTTACGCCGTATGGACAGGGATCGGCACCGTCGGCAGCACCGTAGTCGGCATGCTTCTGTATGGAGAGGACAGAGACTGGAAGAGAATACTGTTTATCGCGATGATTTTGGCTGCCGCCGCCGGATTGAAGCTGATATCCTAACCTCCGGCAGCCGCAGAAACAGGGGGAAAGAAACCTTGATCACAACCGTAACACTGAATGCTGCCGTTGATAAAATCTACACTGTGCCCGGCTTCCGCCCTGACCAGGTGCACCGGATTACGGAAAGTGTGACCGTACCCGGGGGCAAAGGAGTCAATGCCGCCCGGGTTATACATACGCTGGGCGTACCAGTAAGGGCGACCGGCTTTGCGGCAGGCCATACCGGCCGTATGCTCATCGAGGGGCTGCGGCAGGAAGGGGTAACGGCCGATTTCGTGACCGCAGCCCACGGCGAAACCCGGGTGGCCATCACGGTGCTGGACCCGGCTGCCGGCACACAGACGGAGCTTATCGAGGGCGGCCCAAATATCGGGCAGGACGAGCTGGCTGCGATCCGGGACAAGGTACGGCTTCTGGCGGCGGATTCCGCCTGGGTCGTATTGTCCGGCAGCCTGCCTGCCGGCTGCCCGCAGGGGCTGTACGCCGAGCTCTGCGAGCTGGCGAAGGCGCAAGGGGCCCGGGTGGCGCTCGACGCTAGCGGCGATGCGCTCCGGGAAGGGCTGCGCGGGCGGCCCGACCTGGTGAAGCCGAACGAGGAGGAAGCCGCCCGCTTCGCGGGCATCGCACCCGGCGGTGGACCGGACGCGATGCACGGGGCTGCCGCCAAGCTCGTGCAGGCCGGAGCCGGCCTGGCCGTCGTCTCGCTTGGCGCGGACGGCGCGCTGGCGGCCACCGCCGCCGCCAGCTACCGCGTGACGCTGCCCGCGGCTGACATCGTCAGCCCGCTCGGCAGCGGAGACGCCATGGTCGCCGGGCTGGTGACCGGCGACCTGGCGGGCCTCGGCCTGCCCGCCATGCTGCGGCGGGGGGCGGCCTGCGGCACGGCGGCCGCGCTGCATGCGATGGCCGGCCGTGTCACACCCGCGGATGTCCTGCGCCTGGAGCGGGACATCCGTGTGGAGCGGCTGTAGCCCGCGTCACGGCTTCACGACTCCGGACTTGAGATCAGCCGCAGCCGAGGGCTGCTCCGCTCGTGTAAACAGCTCCAGCATGGCCAGCCGCAGGCTCTGCATCGCATCCTCCCTCGCCATCGGGATGTGCCGGACCAGGTCTGCGGCTTCCGGCTCGAACCGGCGCAGCAGCTCCAGCATTGCCCCCGTTTCCTTCTGTCTGGCACGATGCAGCAGCTCTAGAAATTCCCGGTCCGACGCAAATGGTCCAACATCCGCTGCTTCCATCGGCTCACCCCCTGCTGTGACATATGCAGCTCGGCTGCAATCTGTCTTTCGGTCTGTCCCTCCACATAGATACCGCACATGATTCTTTTACCGGTGGACGATGGCAGTCCATCAAGCACCTGATCCAACCAGATGCGTTCTTCCACCTCAGCATGTGGACAATTGCCTGACGGCAAGCGTTCCACTGCCACAGCCATCTCCCTCTTCCGCTCCACCCGCGCCCGATACTGGAGCCGCCAGACGATTTTCCGCAGCTCGGCTCTGTACAGATTGACGATTGGCATTTGTTCGTCCGGCATAT
This sequence comes from Paenibacillus jiangxiensis, assembly GCF_046098255.1. NCBI lineage: Bacteria > Bacillati > Bacillota > Bacilli > Caryophanales > Paenibacillaceae > Paenibacillus > Paenibacillus jiangxiensis. The sequence continues at coordinate 8,898 of NZ_JBJURI010000042.1, read as the reverse complement.
CATAAGACGTTCTGCACATTGGATTCCCTCCTCGCAAATCTCCATTTTCATACAGAAACACATGTTCTTATATAAAAAATAAACGATTTCCCTGCGGGCAGCGTCGGCAAAAAGAAGAAGATGCGGAGTTCTATCGCCGGAATAAGCTCCATGAAAAAATATTTTGCAAAGCCTCCAAGGTGCCATTCATTCCACACTGCGTCCTGACGATGATAGATACATAACCCCTAGCAAGACATCACTGGAGGCTGAATCCATGAACATCATCGACGCGCTGGTGCTTGCCGCGCCATATTTCAAGAGTCTGACCAAGGAAGACATCATGGTAGGAATTACGGATCACCAAGTTTTTCATTATTACACAGGATCTCAGGACATTGATTTCAAGCTAAAAAAAGGTGATCCTGTGCCTCCGGAAGACCCGTCACTCTCCAACGCGCTGAAAGGCCGTGCTACCGTAAACCGGCTGCCCGCTGAGCTGTACGGCTTCCCGATTATTTCCGCAGCTGTTCCCGTCTATGATACGGACGGCAGTATTGCCGGAGCCCTGGCAGTAGCCTACACACTGAAAGATGAAGAAAAAATGGAGCAGCTTACCTCCAGCATTGATGGGATCACGAACCAACTGGTCGATATGATCCAGAGCGTAGCCGCTCAGGCGCAGCAGCTGTCCGCCGCCTCGACCCAGATTCTTGATAACAGCCGCCAAGCTGTCACAGATTCCCGGGAGGTTAACAAAGTGGCCGGTCTTATCCGTGAAATTTCCGATCAGACCAATCTGCTCGGCCTCAATGCCGCCATCGAAGCTGCCCGGGTCGGTGAACTGGGGGCCGGATTCGGAGTCGTGGCCTCCGAGGTCCGCAAGCTCTCGGCTCATACCAAAGAGGCAACGGAACATATCGAGGTGTCCCTGAAGGATGTTCAACACGCCATCAAACGGATGGAAGGGGAAATCGAATCCATTGCAGCTTCCGCCAACGCCCAGGCAGAGCTGGTTACCGAATTCAGCAGAGTCGTTGACCAGTTGAATTCGGTCAGCGGAGAGCTGTCCGTATTTATAAGGTCGCTTGTCGGCACCGACAAATAAACAAAAACAGCCGTCTTCCATGCTCTTAACGGAAGACGGCTATTTTTTGGTGGCACAATGGACATTACTTCATCAACAGATTAACCGCCATATATACAGCTAATCCGAAAATCACGAGCGCAGACAACCTGTTCAGCTTCCCGCCGATTCCGCCAACCGGATCGATCCGCCCCAGTCCCCGGCCAGCTGCCGCCAGCCCCGCAAACCATAACCAGGATACCAGGGCTGCGGTCAACGCGAAGACCCAGCGCTCCCCTCCTTCATACTGCAGCGAGCTTGTGCCGATAACCCCCACTGTATCCAGAATGGCATGCGGGTTCAGCAAGGACACCGAGGCGGCGAAAGCCGCCTGACGCGTGGCAGAAAGGGGAGAAGACGTCCCGGCCCGCGACGGTCCCGAACGCCAGATACTCCAGGCCATATACAGCAGAAACAGACAGCCTGCCCCATATAAAATATCCGTCAGCCAGCTCCACTGCAGCATGAGCAGCGAAACGCCCCCAACCGCAAGGAAGATGAGCAGCGTATCGCAGACACCGGCCGTAATTACCGCTGGGAGTGCCTTTCTGAGGCTGGTCTGGCTGGCCCCCTGATTGAATATGAATACGTTCTGAACCCCAAGGGGCAAAATGAGCCCGATGGCGAGCAGGAACGCATGTACAGCAGCTTCCATCCGATTAAAATCCTCTCTGGTGTCAAACTGATTTATGTACATTACTCTAATGCGTTAATGTTAGCTTGTCACCAACCAAATTCCCGCAGCGGAGCCAGCCAAATCATTTGGACTCCTTCCAGTTTGTTATAAAACTATCGCCGCCTAAATACTTACTACGATCAAAGGCTCTATTCGCATCCTTACTCAAGAGGGAGTAATATTGAACTTAGTCATCAGTTATGACTAACTGGTTAGAGCACTCTCGGTGAAAGGAAATCCCATCATGCTGATTCCAGACTGGAAGCCTGATGCTTCATCCCCGCTCCCGGTATATAAACAGATTGAACAATATATCCGTGAAAAGGTTCTGCATGGCGAATGGCCGCCTGGAACCCGCCTCCCATCACAACGGGCATTGTCCATGCTGTTCGGGGTCAACCGCAGCACAGTGACGGCCGCCCTCAATCTGCTGTCCGCATCCGGCCTGCTGGAAGGCAACCGCGGCGGGGGAACCATGATACGTTCCGGGCCGCTGGAGCCATCAACATCCGCCGCGAAGGCTCCAATTTGGATGAATGCGGCTGACGAGGGCATCCACTATCCCAACCTGCCTGTCATTCAGACGATTAACCGCATGGAAGCCGCTTCTGGCGTCATCAGGCTCGGAACCGGGGAGCTATCTCCCGATCTGCTGCCCCATGACAGCTACAATCAGTTGCTTGCCGAGCTGTCAAGCTGTCGCCGCAGGCTGAGCTATCCCGAGCCGCAGGGCTGGCCCCAGCTCCGGGAGGCAATTGCCCGTCATGCGGCCGCAGACGGGATTCGGGCGAGCGCGGCTTCCGTACTGATTGTGTCTGGTTCGCTGCAGGCTCTGCACCTAATCTCCGTGGGCCTGCTGCCCCGGGGAGCGGCCATCCTGACGGAAAAGCCGTCCTATCTCTACTCCATTCACGCCTTTCAATCTGCGGGCATGAAGCTCATCGGGCTGCCTATGGACAATGAAGGACTGCAGACAGGCAAGCTGGCCGATGCAGCAGCGGCTTATTCCGCAAGCCTTCTCTACACAAATCCGACCTTTCACAATCCGACAGGCCGGACTATGAGCCTGGAAAGACGCATGCAGCTGCTTGAGCAGGCACGCGCATCCGGACTGTCCATCATTGAGGATGGAGCCTACAACGAGCTCTGGATTGACCTTGAGCCTCCTTCAGCTCTGAAATCCCTCGATTCGGAAGGAAGGGTCCTTTACACTGGCACGTTGTCCAAATCCTTCAGCCCAGGGCTGCGGATTGGTTGGGTGATCGGGCCGGAGCCGGTGATTGGGCGGCTTGCCGATATCAAAATGCAGATGGATTACGGCTCCAGCATGCTGTCCCAGGAAGCCGCCGCATTATGGCTATCTTCCGGCCGCCATGAGGCCCATATGGTGCATGTCCGTTCCAGGCTGCGCGAACGCCGCGATCATCTGCTTGAGCTGCTGCACCGCTTCTTCCGCGATATCGCGGAATGGGACAAGCCTTCCGGGGGTTTTTATATATGGATCAAGCTTACCGTAACCGTTCCGCTGCGGGCTTTGTTCGATGCCGCCCTTGCCAAGGGGATTTTGCTGAATCCGGGGGATATCTATGACCGGCACGACCGGAAGCATCTGCGTTTATCCTATGCTTACGCTTCCGCTGCCGAGATGAACGGCGCTGTACCAGCCCTATCCGCGATCGTGCGCAGGCTGGCAAAGGCTGAACGTCAGGAGTCCTGACCCCCGATGCCTTTTTCCTGCCGGATCCATTCGCACACACGGCGGTAATCGTCCGGCTCGTTCATATTGAAGAACACCTTGTCCGCTGACAGGGGGCCAGGGGCGGCCAGGGCTTTCCCTTCCACATACGCTGCATTGATCGTATCCAGCCAATCCTGCATCCGCAGCCGGCCGGTCTGCAGCCGTTCCTCCAGACCGGGAAGCACCCGGCGGTGATAGGCGGCCAGCAGCGGCTGCCTTCTGCCGCCAATAACCGGAATCACCGCGTCGCAGGCCTCATCCCTTGCCGTCAGCTGCCGCTCTTTAATCCATCGCTTCGCCACCTCCGCCCGCAGAGCCAGCAGCGTCTCCGCGTTCACAAGCGGCATATCACAGGCGCATACGATGTTCCACTCGGTTTCCGATGCCTGAAGTCCCGCATGCAGACCCGCGAGAGGCCCCTGACCGGGATAATGATCGGGAACTGTTTCCAGGCCTGCCGGTACGCCGCCGTTTTTGCAGCCTGCCGCAACCACCCGTCCGGCAGCCTGCTGCAGCTCCCCGGCGATTTTTTCAAGGACAGTCATTCCCTCCAGTTCCAGCCGCGACTTGTCCGTTCCCATACGCGACGATTTTCCTCCCGCCAATACAATGCCCGTTACCTCCAACTTCTTCGCCCCTTTTCTGAAGATTTCAGAAAGTATAGACTTCTTGGTATAAGCTTCCTGAAATCGCAAGAAAAACTACCGCTAAACGCGGTCTGTCTTCTTTGAATGTACGTCGATAGACGTTTTTCTTATTTTTCTCATGAAATATGCTTAATGAGTAATTGTTAACCCTTTCAATCAATGCTACATTGTTTAAAGATTCTCTTTCTTTTTTCCGATAAACTGCTTGAGTCCTTAACAGCTGTTGAAGAAAGGAATGTATGCGCTTGAGGAAAAGCAGTCCTCCACTCTACTCCCTGAAAATGTACAATTTTTTCATTTACGGGGCCATCGCGATTTTCTCAAGCTTCTTCCCGTTATATTTGCAGGAAGTCGGGATGGATAAGATCGAAATCGGCAGCCTGATGGCCATTGGCCCATTTGTATCCGTGTTTGCCAATCCTTTTTGGGGATATATGAGCGACCGGACGCAGAACATCCGGCGCACCCTGTTTCTAATGATGGCAGGAACGCTGCTCCTGCTGCAAGCTGTATTTCTTGTGAACACGTACACCATGATTTACATAGCCATGGTTTTGTTTTTCTTTTTCCAAAGCCCGCTCTTTGCCCAGACCAATAGCATGATTCTCAGCTACATCGAAGGCACCGACCGAAAATTCGGGTCCTTCCGGTTATGGGGCTCGCTCGGCTGGGCGCTGATCGCCGCAGCCTCCGGCTCGGTCATCGATTATTTTGGCACAGGCAGCATTGCGGCCGTTTTCAGCATTCTGCTGCTGGCTGCCGCAGGCGCAGCCGCGGTTCTGCCGTCGCTCCACAGTGCGCCGGACTCCCCTCCGATCAGCCTGGGCGGCTTCGGCAGGGTCATTAATAACGGATATTTTATGAGCTTTATCATTCTCGGTGTGCTGGTGTCGACCCCCAACGCCATGAACAGCGCCTTCGTCTCCCTTTATATCACGGAGCTTGGCGGCTCGAAAAGCATGGTCGGCTTCTCGGTATTCATGTCCTCCATTTTTGAGGTCATCGTTTTTCTCCTGTTCGACCGCTGGCTCAAACGGAAAATGACGGTCCTTACGGCCTGTCTCGCCCTTGTCAGCCTGTTGTTCGCCCTGCGCTGGCAGCTTATGGCGGCCGCCTCGAGTCCGCTCGATGTCGTGCTCATACAGGCGCTGCACTGCATTACATTCGGCGGTTATTTCTACGTTGGTACACAGCTGACCATGCTGTTCATTCCCGCGGAATACCGTTCCTCCGGCCAGGCGTTGTACACGCTTACTTGGAGCGGCATCTCCGGGATTGTGGCTGGCTTTGCCGGGGGTTGGCTCTTCCAGAGCTTCGGCGGTGAAATGATGTATAAAGCGGGGGTAATGCTGACCTTGCTTGGAGCGGCTGGGTTTGGAGTAATGTGGTATATGCTGTACAAGTACGGTTATCGTCCGCCGCTGGCTGAAAAAAAACAGGTTCCACAGAATGGCATTTAACGCGGAAAAATGAGGCACCGGAGATTCCGCGCAGGATCTCCGGTGCTGTCATTCAGTTCCGGAAGCCTCAATATTTCGCCGTTTCCGAAGAAGTCTGCTTCTGCCGGTTCAGCTTTGCGGAGCGGCGCGCCTTCAGCAAATTGACCAGCAGCGCGGTAACTCCCGTTCCGACGATGATCGCCAGGGCAAACATGCCGATGTTATCAATCGCTCCCACCACCGCTACAATAGGCCCGCCGTGCGGCACACTGTCGCCGACCCCGCCCATCATGGCCAGGGCGGAAGCAGCCATGGAGCCGATGATCAGGCTTGGGATCACCCGCAGCGGGTCACTGGCTGCAAACGGGATGGCTCCCTCCGTGATGCCGAACAGTCCCATAGCCAGGGCTGCCTTTCCGGCCTCCTGCTCCTCCTTGCTGTACAGCTTCTTCGCGACCAGAGAAGCAATGCCCATGCCCAGCGGAGGCGTACAAATCGCGGCCGCAATCGCCCCCATAATGGCTGTGTTGCCTTCTCCGATCAGCGACGCCCCGAAGAGAAATGCCACTTTGTTGAAGGGGCCGCCCATGTCAAAAGCAATCATCGCCCCCAGAATCAAGGCCAACAGTATCGCGCTGCCGCCCTGCATGCCGTTAAGCATCCCGGTAAGCCCGCCCATCATGACGGCGATCGGACGGCCCAGCAGCCAAATGAACGCGCTCGCCGTCACCAGCGACGCGACAATCGGAATAACCAGAATCGGCATAATCGGCTGAATCATACGTGGCACCTTCCACTTTTTCACCCATAAAGCCACATAACCGGCCAGGAAGCCGGCAATGATTCCCCCGATAAATCCGGCGCCTGCTTCACTGTCGTAGAAGCTGCCGTTTGCCGCAATATATCCCGCAATCATTCCAGGCGCAATTCCCGGACGATCTGCGATGCTGAATGCAATGTAGGCCGCCAGAATCGGCACCATGAACATAAAACCGGTCGCACCGATATCACTGATTCTCTGCCAGAATGAGCCTTCTGGAATCGCTAGGCCAGATGGGGTCGGCACGCCTCCGATCGCCAGCGAAACGGCAATCAGCAGACCGCCGATGACCACAAAGGGAATCATGAATGATACACCGCTCATCAGATGACGGTAAACAGGGGTCTGTCTCGCTTTTTGCTCGCTCTTGGCCTCCTCAATCCTCTTCAGCCCGCCTGCGGCCGGCCGGGCAGCCGCCACCTTGCCTTCCTGGAACAAACGGATGATCGCCGCCGGGTCTTTGATCGCTTCCATCGTTCCGCATTCATACAACGGCTTGCCTGCGAACCGGGACTTATCCACTCCTTTATCAGCCGCAATAATAACACCGTCCGCATCGATAATATTCTGTTCTGTCAACTCATTTTCCGTGCCTGCAGAGCCCTGGGTCTCCACCTTGACCTCCACACCGGTTTCCTGTCCCGCTTTCATGAGCTTTTCCGCGGCAATGTAGGTGTGGGCAATCCCCGTCGGACACGATGTAACCGCTACCAATTTCATCGATCCTTCCTCCCCTATCAACATTCATGGACACTAACATACACGAGGTCTATTGTTGCTTTCATCCGGCAAGTCATCTGGTATTCAATCTGTATACTTGTATCTTACAGCCCACAGAGTCCCCAATATGCACAAAAAGTTCCGGAATTTCCGGAACTTTTATACAGCAAATTTTAAAGATGGCAGTCCCTAAGCCATTTTTAATGACTTTTGGGACACCCCCCTTCGTCGCGTTCAGGCTGCAGGTGATCGTTGCTCGCATCACACGGCAGCTACAGGAGATAACGCACATAAATATATATGGTCGATATGACTATAGTCAGTAGCATGAGCGGCAGGCCATATTTCAAGTATTTCAGAAAAGTAATCGGGTGGCCCTCTTTTCCCGCAAGACCCGCCACGATCAGATTGGCGCTCGCGCCGATCAACGTGCCGTTGCCGCCCAGACAGGCGCCCAGAGCCAGGCTCCACCATAACGGCTCAAGATTGGTGACCCCCATCGTCCCCATGTCCTGAATGAGCGGGATCATGGTGGCCACAAACGGAATGTTATCCAGAAAAGCGGAAGCTATCGCGCTCATCCACAGAATCAGCATGGAGGCCGCCGTAAGGTCTCCGCCTGTAAGCTCAACGGCCTTGGAGGCCAATGCCGAAATCACCCCGGTTTCCACCAGCCCCGAGACCAGCACGAAAAGTCCGATGAAAAAAAAGAGGGTTGTCCATTCCACACGCGTAAAAGCCTGCTCCATCATGGACTCACCGGTAAGGAGCAGCAGGATGAACGCCCCGGCCAGCGCGACCGTCGCCGTCTCCAGATGAAGCGGCTGGTGAAGGAAGAAGCCCGCCACCGTCAGCAGCAGCATGCTTGTGCTTTTAACCAGCATCCGGCGGTCACCCAGCATTTCGGCTTCGTTCATCTCCATAATTCCCCGCTTCAACTCATCCGTTGTACGAAGCTGCTTGCGGAAGATAAGCATGAACAAGGGGATCAGCACAACCATAATGATCACCACAACAGGGGTCAGGTTCTGGATAAAAGCCATGAACGTCAGCTCCTTGACCGCACTGCCGATCATAATGTTCGGCGGGTCGCCGATCAGCGTCGCAGTGCCCCCTATATTGGAGGCGAAAATTTGCGTAATCAGATACGGCATCGGGTTTACCCGCAGCTGCCTTGTTATACTGAATGTAACGGGTACGGTCAGCAGCACTGTGGTCACATTATCCAGAAAAGCCGAACCGAAAGCAGTCAAGACAGCGAGCACCGCCAGAATGCGCAGCGGTTCCCCTTTGGCCAGTTTAGCCGCCTTTACTGCCAAATAATTAAACAGCCCCGTTTCTGCCGTTACGCTGACGATGATCATCATGCCGACAAGCAGCCCCAAGGTGTTGAAATCGATATGCTCAAGCGCCGTTTCCTGGTCCGTAATGCCTGTGGCAATGAGCAGGATGGCGCCCAGCATGGCGAGAATCGTACGATGAACCTTTTCCGAGATAATTAATGCGTATACAACCAGAAAAATAATAATGGCCCACACAGCTTGCTGATCCATAGTTCCTCCTTCGAACCAATAGCGTTGCAACAAATCTGACAAAGATACATTTCTAACCACAAACGATTCTAAACATTCCTGTGTATGCTAAGATTTCGTCTTTGAAAAAAACAGGAGCGCCTCGTATGATAGGGGTGTGACGGGTCAAAAGCCCTTAGAAAACCTATCAGGAGGCGCTTACTATGAAGTCTACTCGAATT
>NZ_JBJURI010000041.1:0-54057 GCF_046098255.1 Paenibacillus jiangxiensis | reverse complement strand
TACAGGTCGCTGTTCACCTTCACGTCTCCGCAGAGCAGCTCCCGGGCATCGAACTCCCCGATGGCATGGCGGATTTTGTGTAGCATCGACCAGGCGGTCTTGTAGGTGACCTGGATCACCTGGCTCAGCCGCATCGCCGAGATGCCATCGGGCAGCAGAAACAACTCCAGCGCCTGGAACCACTTGGTCAGGGGGAGATGGGTTCGTTCAAAAATCGTGCCGACCAAAGCCGACGTTTGATGCGCACACCTGGCGCACTCGAACATGGGAATGCGCCGGGAAGTCAGACGACTGCAGCGGGTGTGGGCGCAACGCGGGCAGACGAAGCCGTTCGGCCACTTCATCGCGATCAATGCCTTCATACAGTCCTGCTCGTTGTGATAACGGCTGCTAAAGGATTGAAGTTCCGTTTCCGCTTGGACTTCCATGTCTGCTCACCCCCGAATCAACAAAAATACGAACATAGGTTCTTTTTCTCATTATACCAAACATATGTTCCTGTTTCAAGCCGAACATCCCACTTTAGCCACCTTTTTTTCTTATCTCGTTTCTCATTTCTCTTTCCCCTTTCCTTCCCCTAGTCCCCCCAAACCCCAACCCCGCATTCTGAATAAAAGGGATAATCTTGCAAAGCTGTATGAAGAGGCGGCAGGCAACAGGCATCAGGTAACGGACACCAGACACCAGACACCAAATACCATACCTTATAGACACCCATCTTACTCTGGCTACTAGACCTCTGAGGGGGCGCGAATTCCCTTCTTGCAAGAAAGATCAAGCTCTGCTGACCACGTCTTGACTGTTGGGAATCCCTAGTGAACGAACTTATTAAGCTTCCAACTTATACTCTTTCCTGTACTTCCATGCGCAGCAGCTCTATAACCTGAGCCACGGATTGCGAGCCAAGGTCCCCCACTCCCCTTTTCCGGATGGACACAAGGCTGTTCTCTCTCTCCTGCTCGCCTACCACCAGCATATACGGTACCTTTTCCAGCTGGGCTTCACGGATTTTATAACCAAGCTTCTCACTGCGCACATCCACCTCGGCACGCAATCCGGCCTGACTCAGCGCTGCCTTAACCTTGCATGCATATTCAGCATCGTTGTCCGAAACCGCCAGTATTTTCACCTGTACAGGAGCCAGCCATAATGGAAAAGCTCCGCTGTAATGCTCGGTAAGAATGCCGATAAACCGGTCAATGGAACCATAAATCGCCCTATGAATGACGACAGGACGTTGTTTGCCGCCATTATTTCCGATGTAGCTAAGTTCGAATTTTTCCGGCATCTGAAAATCAAGCTGAATCGTACCGCACTGCCAGCTTCGTTTCAGCGCGTCCAGAATGTGAAAATCAATCTTCGGACCATAAAACGCTCCGTCTCCTTCATTGATCCGGTATTCGATACCTTTTTGCTCCAGAACATTCTGCAGGGACTTCTCAGCCTGGTCCCACAGCTCCTCCGAGCCCATGAAATCAGCCGGGCGTGTCGACAACTCGATCCTGTATTCAAAACCGAAGGTTTGATATACGAAGTCAATCAGTTCGATTACTCCATTGATTTCCCCTTCAATTTGCTCCGGCAACACAAACAGATGGGCATCGTCCTGGCAGAAGGTCCGCACCCGCATCATCCCGTTGAGAGCTCCTGAAAATTCATGGCGATGTACCTGGCCGAATTCGAAAAGACGGATCGGCAGTTCCCGATAGGAATGCAGGCTGTTTTTGTAAACAAGCATGTGCCCAGGGCAGTTCATCGGCTTAAGCGCGAATTTGGTGTCATCTACATCTGTAAAATACATGTTGTCTTTATAGTGATCCCAATGGCCGGATCGCTCCCACAGCCTGTTGTTCAGCATGAGCGGAGTCCGTACTTCATCATAACCGCGCTGTAACTGCAATTCACGCGAGAAGCTTTCGAGCTCATTGCGCAGCGTCATGCCTTTGGGAAGATAGAATGGCATTCCCGGCGCTTCTTCGGAAAACATAAACAACCCAAGTTCTCTGCCAAGCTTTCTGTGATCCCGTTTCTTTGCCTCCTCCAGCAGCTCCAAATGCACAGCAAGGTGATTTTTCTTGGTGAAAGCTGTGCCATAAATACGCTGCAGCATCTTATTGTTTGAATCTCCCCGCCAGTAAGCACCTGCTACATTCAGCAGTTTGAATGCTTTGATCATTCCTGTGGACGGAAGATGCGGCCCGCGGCACAGGTCAATAAATTCACCTTGGGAGTATATCGTAATTACCGCATCATCAGGCAAATCCCGGATCAGCTCTATTTTGAACGGCTCTTCCCGGTCTTCGAACAGCTTCAGTGCTTCCGCACGGCTTACGATCCGGCGCTCGAACGGCAGGTTCTCCTGAATAATGCGCTCCATTTCTTTTTCGATGCTGACAAAATCATCTGCAGAAAGAGGGCTCTCCAGATCCATATCGTAGTAAAAGCCATCTTCGATCACAGGACCGATGCCAAGCATCACCCTACGCTCCCCATAAATTCTCTTGACCGCCTGTGCCAGCACATGCGCTGTGCTATGCCTGTAAATCTCCAGCCCTTCCTCGCTTTCCAGTGTGATGATTTCAACAGGTCCATCCTCCTGAAGAGGTTGATGAAGATCAACGAGCCTGCCGTTTATTTTTCCAGCAACCGCCTGCTTCAGGAGACTTGGACTTATAGAAGCCGCCACTTGTGCCATTGTGGTGCCTTTCGCATACCCCCTGCTTGCTCCATCCGGCAAAATGATGTTCATCCCCATGACTGTTCCTCCATTTCCTGAATTATAGTGAAAAATGTGAACGCAAAAAAACGCAGCTCTCCTCAAGGGACGAGTGCGTTCAGCTCGTGGTTCCACCCTAATTCAACCCCGCTAGACTGTTTATGCCGACGGGCACAAAGTTAGCAAGGTCCTTATTGGTATCCGGTATCGGGGATAAAACGGTGACGCTTACTGCCATGGAACAAATCCACAGGTTCAACGCCACGGCTGCAAAGGGGTAATTTCCATCCGGTAGCTGAAGAAGCTTGCAGCCTGAACTTCTCTCTCTGGGCAGCTCGTGAAGGAAATCATGTCTTTGGTCCGTGCCTCAATATTGATATGTTGGATATCTTACAAAATCAATATAGCAGAGTCAAGACATTTTGCAAATTTTTTTAAATTTGGGCCGACTGTACGACCGTCATTCATGGACGTTGCCTGCGTTAGAGAATCAGTTGAAATCAGGGATTACACAGCAAAATTACCCTTTTGGTTTGACTACTAATGCGGCGAGAAACGAGAAAATAATCGCAGATGAGATGCCCGCGCTTGTCACCTTGAAGATACCGCTAACGACACCTATCCAGCCGACGGTTTTCAGCTCTGTGATGGCACCGTGAACGAGCGCGTTGCCAAAGCTGGTAATGGGGACTGATGCGCCTGCTCCGGCAAATTCAATGAGCGGATCATACCACCCGAGTCCGTCCGCAATCGCACCCAATACGACCAGCAGAGCCATGGTGTGTGCGGGGTCCAGCTTAAACACATCAAAGCAGATTTGCCCCAGCACGCAGATCGCTCCACCCACCAAAAAAGCCCATACAAAGATCATGATGATACACCTCCTGCTTCAATGGAAACGGCGTGTGCAATACAGGGTATGGATTCTCCCTGCTGGTAACTGATCGGGGATAGCAAAGCACCTGTTGCGACCACCAGAATACGCTTCAGCTCCCCTTTGCGTATCCGCTTCAGCAGATGGCCATAGGTAACGACCGCTGAGCAGCCGCAGCCGCTGGCCCCGGATTGTACCATTTGCTTTTCATAGTCGTAAATCATCATGCCGCAGTCCGAATATTCGGTTTGTTCCATGGGGATGTTGTGCTTGCGGAACAGCTCCGAGGCGATCTCATAGCCGACCTTGGACAGATCGCCCGTTACAATCAGATCGTAATAACCCGGTTCCACGTCCAGATCACGGAAGTGGGCCTCAATTGTATCGACGGCAGCCGGCGCCATCGCCGCCCCCATATTAAACGGATCGGTAATTCCCATATCAATGACACGCCCGATCGTGGCAGAGGTTACAACAGGTCCTTCACCCTCGGAGGATACCAGCGCTGCCCCCGCACCGGTTACTGTGTATTGGGCTGTCGGCGGTTTTTGCGAACCGTATTCGGTCGGATAGCGGAACTGCTTTTCTGCGCTGGAGTTGTGGCTGCATGTGCCGGCAAGCGCAAACTTGGCCGATCCGGAATTGACAATCATGGAAGCAAGTGCCAGACTCTCCATCGATGTGGAACAAGCGCCAAATACGCCGAGAAATGGAATCGACAATGTGCGCGCCGCAAAACCGCTGCTGATCAGTTGGGCCATAAGATCGCCGCCGATATAAAACTGGACTTGTTCCTTCGTAAGTCCGCCCGACTCAATCGCCAGCTTGGCGGCCTCTTCAATCAGCGTCCGTTCCGCTTTTTCCCAGCTGTCCTGCCCCAACGTGGAATCGCCGTGGACAATATCAAAGTCTTCAGCAAGGGGGCCTCTTCCTTCGAAAGGGCCTACGACAGTCGCCGTTGACCGGATGACCGGCTTATTTTCAAATATCCAGCTTTGATGCCCTTTTAGCATTTCATGATCCCCCTCCGCCTTTAAAAACTAAGGTCAGAATGCCGATAACAAAGGCAGCTACCGTTCCGTACACGATTACGGGTCCGGCAACCTTGAACATTTTGCCTCCGACACCGAGAACATACCCTTCACTTTGATGCTCGATGGCTGCGGATGCCATGGAGTTGGCAAATCCGGTCACAGGTACGGCCGAACCAGCTCCCGCCCATTGGGCAATTTTGTCATAAACGCCGAGACTGGTCAGGATGACCGAAATAATGATGAGGGTAGCGACAGTTGGATCACCGGCACTCTTTTTATCAAAACCACCCCAATGAATGAACATTTCCTGAATGGCCTGGCCTACAATACAAATGGTGCCCCCGACAAGAAACGCCCGCAAGCAGTTGAGGAGGACCGGACGGGGCGGTTCCTTTTGCTGGGCAAGCTTCTGGTACTCCTGCTGTGTGGGTGTCATATTTTTCTTTTTGCTGTTTGACAAGGTAAGTTCCTCCGTTTCTGCTATAGGCTGAGATTTAGCGGCTGAGCAGCGGCTTCACGTCTTTAATCACGCTATCTAGTTGTTTGCAGCACTGTTCGTACAGCTTCTTTCCATCCTTGTCTTTTGTGGATAAAGAGAACATTTCCAGATCTGCTTCGCATTTTTTGAGCGTAGCGAGCAGCAGAGCTTTCTCCTGGGGCTGCGGGACCTTCAGCTGATCATCAAACAAATCGACATAGAGCTGACCGTAAGAATCGACCTGTCCGAGGAACACGTTTTCCAGCGCAACCCCCTGTTTTTCCAGCTCCGCAGTGAGCCAGCCCCTGTTGAAGCCGATCGTTGAAAGAGGCTCGTACATAATTTCCCCATCCATGATCACCGTTTGCGGCTCCTGTTCAGGCGCTACCTTGATGCCGAGGTTTTTCGGGGTAATAGGCAGGTTTTCTTTCGTGACCAGCACATTCAATTCCCCGCTTGGTTCCATAATGGCAAACTCAACGTCGGCGGTCCTGAACACATTTTTGCTGCGCAGCAGCTCCAGCAGTTCGTCGGCTGTCATGCGTTCCTTTTTTAAATTGTCCTCGAGTATTTTACCGTCTTTAATGACCACCCTGGCTACACCGTCCATAATACCTCTGAACCTCCTGCTCTTCAGCTGAAAAAACTCGATGGCCAGAGACACAAGCACCCATACGCAAAGGGAGACGACTCCCAGGTACCATGTGCCGTCAACTTCGAGCGGAATATAGGCGGCCAGGCTTCCGACAGTAATCCCGGTTATGTATTCGAACAAGGAGAGCTGGGAAACCTGCCTTTTTCCGAGCAGCTTGGTCATGATGAAAAGAACGACTATAGCCACCAACGTACGCATAGCGACGATAAACCAATCCTGCATTGGTGCACCTTCTTTCTCAAATTCCATGAGGAAAAAATTTACAGTATGCAGGGTTTCCATTCTCATTCATTTTAAACATAGGGCAGCCTGTGGAAATCGGTAAGGATGTTGCAGGTATGTTTTTGGGAAAGGACGGTTACATTAACTTCGTTGCTTGCTGAGGAAATAGTTAACAAGCACAACTAAGCATGTGAAGGAGGTGGGTTCAGTGACCGTGGCATCTAACGTAAAAACCTGCGTAGCTTCGTTAAAAAGCGCTCAGGCAAGCCTGGAACAGTTTGCTCTGTCAACGCAAAATCAAGAGGCGAAAACGCTGTTCACAAATGCGGCTCAGCAAACACAGCAGGTCGTTCAACAGGTGGAGCAAAGAGTTCAGCAGTTGGAGAATGAAGAGCCTCAATATAAAGGCTTTTAAAAAACATTACGGATTGTCTTGGCGTGCAACAAAAGATAGAGGTGTCCCCAATAAAACGATGGTTCCAGGGGCACCTCCTCCTCACTCTGTGATGAAATCTTACATCAAGCGATTCTCTTTCTGTAACTGATCAAGAATGATTTGACTTACTCGTGACACACGATCACGATCCTGAGAGGTCAACCATAACAACTCGGCAATTTCCGAGTCTGGACGCAACTCGCCGGTGAATTCAGCGGCATAACAGGTCATTTTCACAATGACACCTTCCGACTTTCCATCCGCCTGCGCTTCAAAGGTTCCAACATAAGAGATGCTTTCCGGTAAAATGTCCACGGACAGCTCTTCTTTGATTTCCCGGATAAGTGTTTCCTCATCCGTCTCGCCGGGTTCTCTTTTCCCTCCTGGCAAATAGCAAAGCTCTTTCCCTTGGGAACGCGCGCCGAGCACACGGCCATTTTGAATGTAAATCCATGCAATCTTATCCATGATTTTGCTCACCTTGTTCACCTGCTATAGAATTTTGTAGGTTGCTGTATTTCCTGATACCAATGGGTGATTCGGCTTCATTTATTGATAATTGCCGCCAAAACTCCTCCTGTCAAGAACTGCTTGAAGTTGTGTCAGCGCGTAAAATGATAGCTTACTTAGGTGGGGTATGTATCCTCACACGCAATTACATTATATATTCCAGTAGAACAAAGCAGCCTTGGCTAATGCCAGGCTGCCATTTTTGTTCAGAACCGGGGAAGGTTGGAGAGATTGTTGTCCGGATTCCCGTCCGGATATGACCTTAACGTTTTTTGCCCCTCACGGTTTATACCTGTGTTCACATCCTCAATCAGCTCTGCTTCCGCCATTCCGATGGCTGTTGCAATGTCAACCTCTTGCCCATTGTTCAAGCGGACGGCTGCAATCGCTCCGTTCTCGTAATGCACAGCCTCGATTAGTGCCTTGCGCGGATCGATCGTGTGCGGGCCGACTCCATACCGGGTCCCTTCCCGCATAAACGTACCGGTTGCTTCAGACTGCTGCATACCTGCATCCTGCCCGGAGCCCTGGCTGTCCATAGGCTCAAAATGAGGGATAGGCTGACCGTTCCAGGCATGGTCGGCGTTGTGTGTCGACAAATTCTCGTTTGTTCCTTGTTCAGGCTGTTTCAACACTGTTCACTCCTTAACCTGTGGTGTCCTGCATTCTTAGCATTGCTCCCGGAAGGACAGCTCATGTAATAAAATTTCCGGATGAAACCACCTCCATCAGGTAGGCCTTCAGATCGATGAGCCGCAGCTTGGACGGCCTCATATCCGTTCCGGCGATAATAAGCGGGATCAGCGACTCCTCCAGGCTTAAAGAGCCATGTCCTCCCCCACCCTTATGCGTGGGGGAACTCCGGTCAGCGAGCTCATAACCAGGCTTGGCTCCCACGATCAGATACTGGCCCCGGTGGGAATTCAAAGAACCGAATATCCGCTGCAAGACGTCCGGATATTTTCCGTACCGGATTTCATGTCCTGATTCATCCGGCTGCAGATCCAGCAGCTCCAACGGCCCCTCTATCGTCCATTTCTGCTCATAATCGTCCGTCCATGTACCTCCTGCCTTGAAACGCAGCTCCTGCCCCTTTTTGGCGGCCGCAATCCATCCTTCTTCCTTCCAGGCAACAAAATCGATCCGGGAATCCACGCTCAGCGGCTGTGCAATGTGCCGTAAATCCAGAGTATCCTTCAGGCAGTAAACATAAGCCATCGTTTCGTTGACAGCGAGTACGATTTCGGTATGGGCTGTCACCTTTTGACCCGGATGCAGCACGTTATATCCTTCAAACAGCTTGTGGAGCTGGATTATAGGCTGATCCTGAGCCGGCCTGATTTGGCTGACTCCGCTGTCCCCGGAAATGACGAATACAGCCCGCTGCAGCGCCTGTTCCGGCGAACCGAAAGCCTCCAGCACGGCTTGAAGCTTCTTGTCCGCCTCCACTGCTCCTTTCAGAACAGATGGCCCTTTTTTATGCAGCAGCTTGTCCATACTGGGCATGTAGACGTATAGAAAATCAGGCAGCTGTTCCGTCCGGATCAAGTGCTTCAGTGTCTCAACCGAATATGTATCGTTCAGGCCCAGACGGTGAAATATGCTTTGCGGTGCCTGTATTCTACCGTTTAACGGGTTGGATAAGCCTCCAAGACTGAACCAGTCCGGGCCCTTGACTTGAATCCGGTCGGGCCATGATGTAATCATGCGCATCCAGGACGGGATCGTCATGGTGTGCTGGACGGGACCCCGGTATACAAGACCGTTGATCGCTCCGCAAGTAAAGCCGTGCCGTGCCAGATCTTCATAAATCGTCGGCACGGCGGGATTCAAATGCTCCCCATTCAACCGGAGGACCGCATCCTCAAGCACTGCCGGTATGCCCTGCCGGATTACTTCCATAGGCCCGGTTCCGTAATTGATCACCCTTTCAGCATCCGAATCATACCAAGCCAGGCCAGGCACAGAATGCTGATCCGGATAGGTGCCCGTCACCAGTGAGCTGTCTATCGTAACGGACATCGTTGGAAAGGAAGTGACCATATCGCGGTAATATTGACCGTGTTCAATCAGAAATTGCAGGGCAGGCAGCTTCTTCTGCGCCACTCCCTGGTCGATGGCCGAAGCCAGCAGCGAATCAATCAAAAGATAAATCACGCTCTTGCTATTTTGCGTCAACACCCCGTTCACCCACTATGACTGTATTCGGATACAGCTACTAGTGTGATCCTCTTTGCCGTTAATTATCAGCCGGCTGTGGATGTCATAAGGAGAAGCTGGTTTTCTTCAATTCTTCCGTACTGAACAGAATTTCGTACACCTGTATATGCTGGTCACGGGTGAATTGCTCTGCAATAGCCAATACGTCATTTTTGCAAATACCGTGAATCATCGCGTAAAGGTTATATGGCCAATCGTGGCAGGGAGTGCGGTGATAGCAGTGGCTGACTTCTTTATATGAAGCCAGCATGCGCCCAGCCTCATTCATGTGCTCTTCCGGGACGAGGCATACAAACAGGCCATTCGCTTCAAATCCCGCTTTTCTGTGTTTCAGAACGGCCCCGATCCGTTTCAAAGACCCAGATGCCTGCAGATGATTCAGCCGCTCCAGTACTTCGGCCACTGTGCATCCGGTCCTCCGTGCGATTTCGGCATAAGGCTCTGAAACCAGCGGGAAATCCCGCTGCAGTTCTCGTATGATGATCATATCGATGTCCGTTTCGAATTCATTCATCTTGATTCGCCCTTTTCTTCGTATCCATATTCCAAAATACGTTCAGCTTGTATACCTGTTCTGCCGGAAATTCATACAGCATCGTATTGCCCGCCGCTTCACGGATAAGCCCCAACATATTCTCCCGTTCTTCTTCGGTGCGTGCCGCCAATGTAAACCACATGTTCAATCTTCCTTCACGACGGTAGTTATGGGTCACCGTTTGAAAGCTGTTTACCACATCGGCCACGCCATAAAAAAGCTCGTCCTCTACCTGCATCGCATACAACCTCACCTCATACCCAAGCTTGCGCGGATTAAAAATGCCTCCGATACGGCGAATGATACCGGTGCCCTCCAGCTCCGCCAGTGTGTGGATCACTTCTTCCTCCCCCAGTTTCAGATCCGCCGCGATGGCAAGCCAGGGCCGTTCCACAAGAGGGATCCCCTGCTGCAGACGGTTCAGCACAAGGGCGTTCTTTGCATCTAGGTTCACCGCTTATCCCTCCACTGCTGGCTGATCGGAAATTCTTTTATAACACCAGGGCTCTTCAGCCAGGTAATTTCCGTTGCTATAAAAGTAAGACCTCGCCCGACATCCGCCGCATATATGAATATCCGGGCAAGAACCGCACGACCCTTCGTATTTCTGGAAGTTCCTTAGATCCTTAAAAACAGAGCTATGGCTCCAGATTTCATGAAATGGCTGCTCACGCACATTGCCTGCTTTAACCGGCAAATAAGGGCATACGTGCACGTCACCGTCCGGCAATACCGAGCAATAAGCCACACCGGCAAGGCAGCCGCGGGTGTAGCGCATATCGAGTCCCATGCTTTTGGCCAGAGGCATGAACTGGGGAGCGCATGTTGGCTTGATCTCAACAGAGGTTGCCTTTTGCTCGGCCAGCACCCTCTTCAACACGCCGAAATACCGTTCCCGCTTCAGTGCCTCTTCCTCTATATTCACCCCGCGTCCTGTAGGAACAAGAAAAAAGGGGTGTAATGAAACAACATTCAATTGCTCGGCAAGCTGGACCACCTGCTCGAAGTCGTCGATATTTTTTTCCGAAAGCGTCATGTTAATTTGAACCTTCATACCTGCTTCTCGAGCATGGCGGATGCCCATGACAGCTTTTTCCCACCCGTCAGATGCGTTCCTGAAACGGTTATGATAGGCAGGAGCGGAGCTGTCAATGCTAATGGCGATGCCGCCAAGACCCGCTGCCTTCAAAGCGGCTGCCTTGGCCGCGGTCAATAACGTGCCGTTGCTGCCCATTACCGGCCGCAGGCCGACTGACACCGCATGGGCTACAAGCTCACACACATCATCACGCGTCAGCGGCTCCCCGCCGCTGAGTATGAGCAGCCTGAAGCCTGCCTCTTTGATCTGATCAATTAGGCGGCGCCCTTCCTCGGTGCTCAGCTGTCCCGCAACCGGAGCATAAGGGCCGGAGTCCCGATAGCAGTGTTCGCAATATAAGTTGCAGCGCCTGGTTATATTCCAGGATATAAGCATTTATCCTCTTCCTCCTCTAAGTCTGTTCATCACACGCCAATTTCCTGATCGTTCAGGTAGCAGGAAGGATCTGGTGACCAAAAGTCACCTCCCGCTGAAGCTCGCGCCCTGAAATTGCCGTTGCAGATATCCAGCCATCGGCAATGCCGGCATCGTCCTTTAAGCAATGGCTTGCGGTTGCGCAGTCCCACCATCACTGGATGGGCAGCCTCCTTCCAGATCTCGCTGAACTTCCTTTCCCTGATGCTGCCAACTTCTACATCTCTGGTGAATTGATCCGGGTAGACACGTCCATGCCAATCAACACACGCAATGGCCACGCCGGAGCGATTGCCGCCATTGAGACGCAGCAGCTCCAGCAGCTGATCCGCCCGTTCAGGATCACGCTGCTTCATCCAGTAATACAAATAAACGCCGTCGGCATGGTTATCCACGGTCAGCAGCTCCACCCGTTTTCCTTTGCCGTGAAGGTCGAGTGTCTTGGCAATAATCCGTTCGAGAGCGCTCCTTGATTGCTCACCAGTAACATCCTCATGCTGCAGCTTGCTGCCGCGGCCGGAATAGACAAGATGATAAAAGCAGGCTCGCGGAATATTTTCCTGCTCGATAAGTTCCAATACGCCGTCGAGATCATGATAGGTATGCTTGCTGATCGTAAAGCGCAATCCCGCCTTCTGACCGATAGCAAGACAGTTGCGAATTCCCGCAATCGCCTGATTGAAGGCTCCCTGCCGACCCCGGAAACGGTCATGACGGTTTTCAAGGCCGTCAAGGCTGATCCCGACATACTGGACACCCGCATTCTGGAGCTGCTGTGCCCGTTTTGCCGTGATCAAGGTCCCGTTCGTGGAGACAACCGGACGAATTCCTTTACAGGCGGCAAAAGCAGCAAGTTCATAAATGTCATGCCGGGTGAGCGGCTCCCCGCCGGAGAATAGCAGCACCGGTACCTTGAAGTTCGCCAGATCCTCGATGAATGCCATCGCTTCTTCCGTCGAGAGCTCGCCAGGAGCACGGGAAGTACAGGCATCCGCATAGCAATGCTTGCACTGCAGGTTGCAGGCCCGTGTAGCATTCCAGACCACGACAGGACCTTTCCCTTCTGAAACGCCGTGCGGCTTATCTCCGATGGATATAGAGTAGCGCCATTGATCTCCCGTGCCCGCCATACCCGTAAGCAGCCTTGTTACATTAATCAAGAGCCCTCCCTCATTTCTCCATTATTGGATTCGAAATTTAGCTATTTTTAGTATGTTTTACTTTGTGAAAAAAAATACAAAGTTATGGCAACAAAGTGCTCTGCAATAAAAAAATTCTGCAATAAAAAAATATCCACCCACATTCTGTGGATGGATAGATATAACCTATAAGTACATCATGGACCATTGGCCGATGTCTTTAAAACCAAGTCTTTTATAAATGGCGCCTGCAACCGGATTATCATAAAATAAACAGACGCTTCGGCCTTCCGCCAAAAGGTCGGCGCATAGGCGCCGCACCAGGTGCGAGGCCAGCCCTTGCCCTCTATATTCGGGATGTGTGGCTACACCCACGATCATGGCAGACAGCGAGTTTTCGGCCGTGGAAGATGCAACCGCGATAACCTCCCCGTCCTTTTCAACAAAATAACTGCGTCCCGTGCGGCTTTGCAGTTTGCGCTGCATGCCGCTCCGCATCGATTCCCCGCTTGAGACAAATTCCTGAATCTGATCGAGCAGCGAACAAACCGCCTCTACATCCTCCACACCTGCTTGTCTGACCTCAAAATGACTGTTCGCCACCGTCTCACCACTTTCCTGCAGAGTGGTAAGCTCAGCAAAGTTCAGGCGCTTCTCCTTCGCAAAGCTGATCTCTCGGGCAAAACGATCCACTATGTACGATGAGCCTGACATCATTTCCTTCTTTTTGCCGGATAACACAAGCTCCGCAAAGCCCTGCACATCAAAATCTCCCTCTGCATAAGGAAGATAGCTGCCATCATACCGAAGCAGTATGGCCTTCAGGCGGCCGTCGGCAGCATCAAATTCTCCCCACAGTTCCTGGAAATCACGTTCAAAGCCGAAGTTCTCCACGTCTCCGATAATAAACAAATTGAGAGATGGTTCCCGCCCTGCCAGCTGCATTACACTCTCACGGTCCGCCTCCGTCAGCTTGCGAATCATATACCACTCCCCCTGGCTTTGGAAAATTTTATTTACCATAACATGTTAGCTTGCAGGCTGTAAACATGAAAATTGCGGCGTAAAAAAGAGCCCCTCATCTTGCTTATAAGTTCTCTGAGAAAAAATGGGAGAAAGAAAATTTTCGTGCTGTCGCTGGTTAGTATGTAATTCGCTGATTCTCCAAATGGACAAAACATCGTTCAACTATTTTAAAGGCCGGGGTCTCCCCGGCCGAAATACTGTACATACTGTTTTATTGCTGCCACACATCGTGGTACTCGGGATTCCTTTCAAATTGAATCCTCGCATAGGAACATAAAGGAATGATCTTTTTGCCTTCCTCTCTCGCCTCTTCGGCCACCCTGTCCAGCATTCGCTTGGCGATATCACCGCCGCGGTATTCGGGTGTAACATAGGTATGATCAAGCATCCACGTATCTGTTCCCGGTCTGACCGAATAAGTAATTTCCCCGATCAGCCCATGCTCTCCCCGGATGACAAACCCGTTTCCTTCCTTCACCAGCTTGCCGCCCGCAATCGTTTCTTCCCTCGCATTCTCGGCTAAACCTGCGGACTCCAAATCCTGAAAGCCCTCTTTCGTCGATTCAAGCATTTCTTTGGTTTCCTGCATGGAATCTTTGACCTCATTGTTCATAGTGTACACCTCCTTCGATTTTCCTTGGATGTCTTGTCATTATGTATTACCCATTCAGATGTATTCCAAATTAGGAATGACTATTTGGACAGGGTGCAGGCGGATTGCACCGCCTCATCCCTGCTTGAATGTTCTGTGATGTTATTTGCCTTCCAGTCTCTGCTGTTCTTTTGCAAGCTGCGCCTCCGCCTCTTCTGCCGCTGAGTGCGAACCCGATATATGTGACTGGGCAACTGCAGCTGTGGCATGACGAAGAGAGTGCTTCGCCTGTCCGATCATATGATCGGTTGGATGCTCCTCCGCCTGCCGCACGGCTTTATGCGCGGCTTCCACCGAATTCAGTGCCTGCTCCGCCCTGGAAGAAGCTTTGACTCCTGATTTGTCCATCTGGTTTCCTCCTTTCTGCGAGCATACCCGTTTAGTATGCAGGTCCCCAAGGCTTTGTATTCCCGCTGTCTCAGTAGTCCTCCATGTCATACAGCCTTGATCTCTGTCCTTTCGGTCATACTCAACTGCCTATTCATTCTTCAACGTAAACCTGTACAGTTGGTAGCTTCCGGTCGGCTGGCGGCTTAAACATAACAGCCGATCATTCACCCATGCGAGAGCCTGAACATTGGACAGGTTGCTGTATAACATGGAATGCTCGCGCATCTGCTTCACCTGTCTTTGGTCCATATGCATGCCATAAAGCTCGGTAACTCCTCTGTCATTAATTGCAGCATAGGCCAGGTTCTGCCCGTCAGCCGAAACAGAGAAATTAAGCACCTTTGCCTCGACAATCTGCTGCGAGCCGCCGCTATTCACATCCAACAGAAAAAGACCCCCAGGCTTCTGGTACAAAATATTATGGTTTGAGAGAACCTGAAACGCATCGATGTAGGCTTCCGCAGCCAACAGCTTCAGAGTACCTGTCTCCATCTGATACTGAAAAAGCCCGCTCGTTCGATTATTATATTGAGCGGATAAATACAAGCTGTCCGTATCACGATCAAAAGAGGCATCCGTGATTCTTTCTTCCTGGATTCCGGCTAACTGAACACCAGCATCCATTAATAGCCCTAATCGTGCTTTAAAGTATAGTTCTTGAAACAAAAACTTGTAGTCGTCCGGATCTTCACTATTTTGCAAAAAAGCGTTGTCCATATCAATTCCTATGAAATAACCTTCACTGTAAAAAACACTATTGGAAGGGGCCTTCAGCTCCCCATGGCTCATCTGTTTATTTAACAGGTTATAGGAACTGATGGTTATCTGGCCAAACTTATCCCCCCGCTTGGGTAAAACGAGAATCTCGTTGGGGCTGGTAAAATAAAATGCAGGACTGCCTTCCTCCTGCAAAGGAATGCTTTCCGAGGTGACATGATCAAGTCTCGGTCCCGACGCAGAAGCAGCGTAGGAGCTGGCGAAATCCTCTTCCCCCAGGATGAAGGTCTGATTTTTGCCTGATGTAAAAAGGTGGACTGCCGTATAAAATCCAAGTATAAAAAAACCTAACAGTCCGGTCAGCAGCAGCATATCCTTGAGCCTGGAAGGTGCAACCCTGTTAAACATTCGCTTCACCTGCAAAGCGTACAGTGACAGTCGTGCCTTGCTTCATTTTACTATTCACCTGAATGCTCCCCCATGCTTCTCAACGATGCCTTTGACAATAGCCAGGCCAAGCCCGGCGCTTCCATGCTCCCGTCCCTTTCTCCCCGGCACACGGTAAAATGGCTCGAATAAATGCTCCAGTTGTGCAGCCGGCAGCCCTTCTCCCTGGTCTGTCACCTGAAGCACAGGGATCTCTCCCTCTTTGAACACCTCGATCCGAACGGTAGAATTTACACTCCCGTAATTAATAGAGTTATCCAGCAGATTAATAATGACTTCCTTTAACCGGTTGCGATCTCCCGTCATATACAGCTTGTCCCGGGCGTTGCATTGAATGCGAATGCCGTATTTGGCCGCTTTGATCTGCAACTCCTCACTCGTTTCAAGAGCCAATTCACCGAGATTCACCGGCTCCATTCGATATTCCGTCTGGGCGGACGATGCCTGCGCCAGCGCCAGCATTTCGATCACAGTCTCATTCAGCCGCTTGCCTTCTCTAATGATAGATTCCAGTCCTCTTTCAAAAAACTCCCGTTCCGTAAATTATTTTTTGGTGATTCATCCGATCACCTTGAACTGAGTATAGAAGGCAGATGTAACATTCCATCGGGTGCATGTATCTTGGATGTAAACCATTTGTATAAAACAGCACATTGTGTCATTCCCGCTTTTCACAAGTTTTTCAAAAAGGCTTGCATCATTCAGTAAATGATAGTATGATCGACACACAAGAACATATGAGCAATTATTCATATATTAGGAGGAAAATGTTATGAGCCATTCCACACATCAGCACTCTGCACATGATCATCATGATCATGGACACAGCCACGGACATGCTCACGGCCATCACGATCACGCGCATGCTCACATGCCAAATAACAAAAAAGGGCTTGCAATTGCCCTCATCATTACAACCGGAATTATGTTTTTGGAATTCTTCGGCGGTCTTGTTACCAACAGCCTTGCCCTGCTGTCGGATTCGGGTCATATGCTTAGCGATGCCGGAGCACTCGCTTTAAGTCTGGTTGCCATGTTCCTGTCAGCTAAGGCGCCATCGGCAAAAAAATCGTACGGCTTTTACCGGTTCGAAATCTTGGCCGCCCTGCTGAACGGTGTCGCGCTGTTCGTCATTGCCGGATTTATCATTTGGGAAGCCTATCAACGCTTCTTTGAGCCTCCAACCGTAGCCAGCGGCTCCATGATGGTCATTGCTTTTATCGGGCTGTTTGCCAATTTGCTCAGTGCCTGGTTCCTGATGAGAAAAAGCGATGTGAAAGAAAATATCAATGTGCGCAGCGCCTATCTTCATGTTCTTGGTGACGCGCTTGGCTCGGTAGGCGCCATCGTGGCCGGACTGATTATGGGCCTGACCTCCTGGTATGTCGCTGATCCGATTATCAGCGTGCTCGTGGCCCTGCTCATTTTAAAAAGCGCCTGGGGCGTTATCCAAAATGCCGTTCATATCCTCATGGAGGGCACACCGGCAGGAGTCGATTCGGAACAGGTGCGCGAGACACTGATGCAGGTGGATGGGGTCGTCGATGTACATGACCTCCATATTTGGACCATCACTTCCGGAATGAATTCGTTAAGCTGCCACTTGGTGATTGCAGACCAGAAAGACCATCAGGCCGTACTGCAGGAGGCTGTCCGTCTGGTTGAAGAAAAATTCAACATTTCCCATGCCACGATCCAGGTGGAAAATGGACAGCTGCAGCATGGTGAGCTGAAAGTTTAATAGAAGAATAGTCACCTTTTCAGGTGCAGATCAAAGCTGGCGGCTCATCTGCACCTGTTCGGCATACACAATAAAGCCGATTTGCTTCAGGATTGACCCCGTCAGCGTACTCCCAACCTTGGGCAAGTTAGGAACCGTGCGGTTAATATTTTCTGCAAATTTGCCAAACACATGGCTTAACATCATATGTATTAAATATTCACTGTCAGGGTGGCCGGGAAGCACTTCGCACTGATATAAAGTAGTGGATGTGTGTTCACCATCTGTGTTGAAGCTTCTACGATAATACGCGTACCCCACCGGATCACCCAGCCCACTGCGAACGATAACAGCCTCGCCGTCTTTGACGCTCTGCCAGTGAGTCTGCCAGGGATGAGTCGCACGGTAGAAATGGAGCTGCCCTGCATGAATCGGAAGCGCAGCTTCTATATGGTAATCTGCACTGGCCTGAATACTCGGTGGAGTATAACCGTTCAAGCTCCCTTTGAGGGTTAAATACTCAAGCTCATCCACAATCTCAAAGCCCGCCTTTTTATATAACGAAATCGCCCCTTCATTTTTACTTATTGCTTCAAGCGTAACTGTCTCTACAGCTTCGCCTTTTAAGAGATCAAGTGCGGCTAACATCAGCTTCTTCCCCACCCCTTTTCCCCTCATGGACTGCGCAACCCCGGTCCCACCGTTCCAGGCGATTTTTCGTCCCTGAACGGTTCGTATGCCGTGCATCATAATGCCGACGGGCTGGTTTCTGTCAAATGCGAGCAATGTAAGCGAAGGTGACAAATCCTCTGCTACCATTCTTTTCACAAACACATCCGGTGTGGTGGAAGCATCAAAATAATACCCTTCAAAGCCGTCGTTCCACGCCTTCACAGCGTCATCAATAGTACATGAAGTCATTTTCTCAATTCGGATCAAGTTTTTTTCCTCCCCCCATTCGTTTGAGAAGATTATAGCAAAAGTTATGAACAAAAAAACTCACTTTTCGTATGGATGAATCCATACAAAGAGCGAGTTTCGCTTAATGATTCTAAATATTAGTCTTCAAATTCCACATTATGATAAACCTGCTGCACGTCCTCCAGGTCTTCCAGAGAATCAATCAGCTTCTCAAACTGTGCCTGTCCGTCTTCCGGAAGCGTTACATATGTCTGTGGAAGCATCGTTAATTCCGCAACGCTGAACTCGTCAACTCCGGCATTTTTCAACGCCTCCTGTACAGCATGGAATTGATCAGGCTCCGCGTAAACGATGACTGCCTCATCCTCCTCAAGCACGTCACGCACATCCACATCCGCTTCAAGCAGAACTTCGATGACCTCGTCAACCGTTTTGCCTTCGAGTCCAATGATGGCCGTGGCGTCAAACATATAGGCAACCGAGCCGCTCACACCCATGTTGCCGCCATTTTTGCTGAATGCAGAGCGCACGGCGGGCGCCGTACGATTCACGTTATTCGTCAGCGCGTCCACGATAATCATAGAGCCGTTCGGGCCAAAACCTTCGTAACGCAGCTCTTCATAATTTTCATCCGCACTGCCTTTGGCTTTCTCCAGCGCACGGTCAATAATGGCTTTTGGCACATTATAGGTTTTGGCGCGTTCCAATACCACTTTCAGGGCGCGGTTGGATTCCGGGTCCGGTTCGCCTTTCTTGGCAGCTACGTAGATTTCTACGCCGAACTTCGCATATACTTTACTCGTGTTGGCGTCTTTGGATGCCTTTTTTTCCTTAATATTATTCCATTTACGACCCATACTGTTCCGCTCTCTTTCTATATCGAATCTAGAAATTTGGTTTTCGTTTCAAACATGACCTTTTCCATTATAGCTCTTAAAAAGCGCTTGAACAAGCTCCGTTAGACTCAAAGGTGCTGCGCATCAATGGTTTATAAGGCACTGACTCTTCGCATTAAAAAGAAGCCGACCTCGATTTCAGGCCGGCCTCGTATTTTAGCTGATACATATTTAGAAGGATACGGCTTGAGCCAATGTGCCAAGCTGCTCTTCGAGCTGGTGGACACTCCGCACGAAACGCACGGTTTTTGTCTCGGAATACATGACCACCGAGTGGGTTTCCGCACGGCTTCCAGGCAAATAACGAACACCTTGCAGGAACTCTCCGGGTGTCACCCCTGTAGCTACAAAGAGAACCCCCTGTCGGCCCACCATATCGTCCATGGTCAGCAGGCGATCAGGCTGGTCTATACCCATCCGCTTGCAGCGCTCCACATCCGCCTCGGATTCAGGGAGCAGCCGGCCCTGGATATCACCGCCCATGCATTTCATGGCCGCGGCGGCAAGCACACCTTCCGGCGCTCCACCAGAGCCTATATACAGATCAACACCGCTGTCCGCGCAGGTGTCAATTGCGGCCATGACGTCCCCGTGCCCAAGCAGCTTGATGCGCACGCCCGCTTGTCTCAGCACCTCAATGATGGAGCGATGACGCTCCCGATCCAGGATGGAAACGGTCAGATCCGTCAAAGGACGGTCCAGCAGGAGCGCCGCTTTGGCAAGGGTCTGCTCAAGAGGATCGTCGAGCGACAGCTTGCCCGCCAGCTTGGGTCCGACGGCCAGCTTTTGCATATACATGTCTGGCGCATGAAGCAGACTTCCTTGGGGAGCCGCTGCAATAACCGAGATGGCATTATTCAGCCCCTTCGCGACGGTTTCGGTTCCCTCCAGCGGATCCACAGCGATATCCATTTTCGGTCCCTTGCGGTTGCCGACCTTCTCCCCGATATAAAGCATAGGTGCTTCGTCCATTTCACCTTCGCCAATGACGACAGTGCCATCCATCGGAACTGTATTGAAATGGCTGCGGATAGCTGTCGTCGCCGCATCATCAGCGCTGTTCTTGTCGCCCCTGCCGCTCCATCTTGCCGATTCCAGCGCTGCCGCTTCCGTAATTCGCACCAATTCCAAAGCCAGTTGACTCTCCATTCCTCATCCCTCCAAATATATATGGTTTAGTTTGTATAATTTATCTTAATAGGTCGTTTTGAATCAGGCCCGCCGTTTCCTCGATCGCTTTATCCGTCACATCAATAACAGGGCAGCCCAGCTCCCCGAAAATGCGGCTGGCATATGCGAGCTCTTCCTGAATACGTTCCATGGATGCATACTGCGCATTATTGGGCAGCCCCATCACTTTGAGGCGCTCGCTGCGGATTTTAAGTAAATGCTCCGCGTTAATGGTCAAACCGAATATTTTGCCCTCCAGCTTTTCATATAATTGAGCCGGCGGCGTAAGCTCGGGAACGAGCGGATAATTGACGGTTTTATAACCTTTATGGGCCAGGAACATGGACAGCGGGGTTTTGGATATGCGTGATACACCAAGCAGGATGATGTCTGCCTTCAGAATGGCGCTGACATCCTTGCCGTCATCGTATTGCACGGCGAAATCCATGGCTTCCACCCTTCTGAAATACGGTTCATCCATGCGGTGCAGCAGACCGGGCTTCTCGAAGGGATCGTTGTTGAACGTATCCGCAACTGCCTGCATCATCGGACCCATGACGTCCACCACACGCACACTCAAACGCACCGCTTCTTCCTTAATCGCTTCCCGCAGCTCCGGCAGGGCCAGTGTATAAGCAACCAGACCGCCTCTTTCCGCAACCTCCTCCATCATCTGCCTTAATTCCTCTTCATCTCTGACATTCATATAACGTTTGATTTCTGTGTTCGGCAGATCGAACTGCCGCATCGTCGCTTGCACGACAGCCTCTGCAGTTTCCCCGATCGAATCCGAGCATATTGCAATAAAGTGGCTTGACGACTGTACCATTCCATTCCTCCCGTTAATCCTCGGCAACCATGTCGAGCAGCATTTTAATAATGTTGGTTTTCGTAATCCGGCCCACGACCTTCCAATGGGAGCCCGGCTTCTCGGAGTCGGACGGTATAACTACCGGAAGGCTGTCGATTTGGTGAGCAATAATTTTGCGCGCCGCCTCCAGTATGGTGTCCTCCGGGGACACGGTTACGACATTGGGCTGTCTGGTCATGACCATGCTGACCGGAATAGAACCGGCTGTCGGGTTACCCAGCGTTACCTTCAGCAGATCCTTCCTTGAAGCTACTCCCGCCAGGTTCCCCTCCTCATCCGTAACGATCAGATTGCCGACATTGGCGAGGAACAGCGACACCACCGCATCCTGGATGGTTGTCATTTCTCTCACAATGACTGGAACACTGTGAATTTCCCCGACCTTCTTTTGCAGCATCTTGAACTTTTCTTCCTGTCTCGTATTGCCCTTCTGGCCGAGGAAGTAGCCAACCTTCGGTTTGGCGTCGATATAATTCAGAATAACGAGCTTTGAAAGATCCGAGCGCAATGTCGGCCTGCTCACCTTCAGCATCTCTGCAATCTGTTCCCCCGTGATCGGGGCATGCTTTTGCACAATTTTTACGATTTCCATTTGTCTTGGCGTTAGTTCGATGTTGATCCCTCCGCTTTGTTCCACGTTCCTTGTCCTGCTCACCCCCTCCATTGCTCTGCGTATTCGACATGAATCACCGGGCAGGCCAGGACGAAGTAAGTTCCAACAATTGACTTGAACATATAATACGTCATAAATAATGATTATGCAACATACTACAGCATATATAACATCATAAATATTCTCTATAGGTCTATTAATACGGTGAAGAGCTAATTGAAACTGGAAGCGTCTCAGAATATGAAAAAAAGAGGACCTCCAGATCAACGGATCTTTGGAAATCCCCTTTGCTTCATTGATTATTTGCTTGACAGTGCCAATCCGATTTCAGACAGAATTGCGCTGCCCAGATAGGTGCCTGTAAATACAAAAATGGCCACAATGGCAACCCGCCAGGAGGTTTTGCGCAGATCGACCAGCCGGTCCACCACGGAAATGCCGGCGAAGGCCAGAATCGGTGTCGTGATCGACAGAAAATTCACTTGTGCAATCGCATTAACAAACACATCTGAGATCAGGCAGAATACAAGGGACGTAATCGATACCCAGCCCAGCACCGGGAATTCGGCAAGAAATTTGAGGGGCTGTTTTTTCATAAGTTGTGATATTAAAATACCGATAAACGAAAACAGCCACAACACGGCAAGCCCACTGATCGTGCCCCACGTCACATGTCCGCCCTCACCGGCCTTCAAAAATTTCATTTGCTCCGTAAATAAAATAAGCGAGACACTTAGTAGAAGAATAAGCGCATATTTAACGTATTGATTCAAGCCTTTACTCACTTGGTTCCACCTCTTACAAACAATTTGTACATCATGCGCTGCAGCGGCACAGCCAGGAATACCATCGTATATGTGCCCAGGAAGCTTGTCAGCAGCTGGCTCGCAGCCGCGTATGCATTGATCGTCTCCGCCATATCAGGCTGCTGCGAGACTAACGCCGACGATGCAGCCGTCATCATACTTGCAGAGCCTACTCCGGACGACATCGCCAAAGCTTCGATGGAAAAGCCCAAACCGTGCAGCACCGGCGCAATGACGCTGAAGAATAAAGTGCCAAAGAGCGTACCAATGATGTACAAGGACAGAACTCCACGGCCTTCGTCCGAGTTCAGGGTATATTTTTCCGAAATATACGCCAGTTCACCTTCACGGCCCAAGCCCAGGGTAGCCCCGATCGCCTCTCGTCTCAAACCAAGCAAAATGGCCACCGGAAGTCCCAGTAAAACTGTTCCGAGGTTGCCGATCTCCTGGATCAGAAACACCCAGCCCACCTTGAAGATTTCATTCAGCTTTGGAGCTACGTCAGCTCCGTATCTGGCCATAAGCGGCAGCATGATAAAGATCAGATATTTTCCCGCAAAGCCCACATTGTCGGGACTGTAAATTTTCTTGAGCAGCCCTTTGCGGAAAACCGGCACCCCCAGCACCATCGTGATCAGGATCGCAAACACAAGCGGCAGCAGATTGATGCGGATATTTCCGACCATAAACGATTGAATGCCTATAAACTCTGACGCGGCAATAACCAAAAGCACGAAAGCAAGCAAGTATACATATGTAGCTTTGAATTTCATCAGTGTCTTTTCTCCTATTCGGTTTTCATAATGGAAGCCAGCAGTTCTTCATAAGCGGCAAAGCTCCGGCGATAAAGCTGCTCGCGGTCAATGCGGCCCTTCATGCGCTCAAATACATCGGTCAGAAAACGCGGAAATACCTCATATATGAAATCGGGGTCGATTTCCTTGAAGTCGTCGCCGTGAATCGTGCCAGAAAAACCGCTGTAGCCGATTTGGATGCAGGGAATCATATACGATAAATCCCCGATATCTCCCGCTGCACTGATGGCGTTGTTGTTCAGGATGTCCTGAATTTCCTCGCTGGCTTCAAAAGCCTCCATGACAAATGTGGACAGATAACGGTTCTGTACGAAAGGAAGATACCCCATTTGTGTGGCAATCTCCACTTCTCCCTGCAGCGCGATCGCGCTGCCTTGGGCGGCGGCGTCCATTTTGGCGGCAGCTTCTTTCATATAGTCGACCGTCTGGGTGCGCAGATCCGTTCCCACCGTAATGTGGTTAGGGATGACGTTGGTGGACATATCCGAATGCATGACAATCGGATTCATGCGCACCTTCTCCGCATCCTTCATGTGCTGGCGCGCCAGACCCAGTGCAACATTGAATAATGTGGACATACTGTACGCATTTTTGCCCGAAAAAGGATCGAAGCCCGCATGCGAGGCTTTACCCCGGAACGTATACTTTTTGTATAAAAATCCGGCCAGGTCGCAGTTGATTTCCACCGTTCTCACCGGATACTCTCCGCCCATGGCGTGAACGCATATCCCTATATCAATATCGTCAAACACACCCAGCTTCATCGCCTCAGGCTTGCCGCCGAAATAGGAAATCGTGCCTTCATCCAGCAGCTTTTGCCGGTATTCCAGGTCCAGGTACTCCTCGGCAGGCACAAATACAAAGGCAACTCTGTAGTCCAAAGCTTTATACAGCCCTGTCGAATAAAAATGCTTGTACAAAGCCAGTGCAATGGCGACCTGACTGTAGTGCCCGCAGTTATGCGCTGCTCCTGTCACCGGATCGGCACGCCAATGAGTCGGGGCATATACGGCGTCCAGCTCTGCAATGAATCCGACGGTGAGCGGTTTGCTCTCACCCAAATACGTTTTCAACCCGGTGGTACTGAAGGACTCCAATTCAATGTCCGGGTTCACCTTGCGAAGGAATTCAGCAATCAGCGCGCTGGTGCGATTTTCCTTATAGCCCAGCTCCGGATGTTCGAAAATATCACGCGCTAAACTATAAATCTCCTCATAATACTCTGTGAATGCCATATTTCCTCCTGTTTTCAGCTTATTTATTCATTTTCATGAATTTGATGTTACTTTAACGTGATAAAACATGTCAATATTTTTTCTTTTTAAACCGCATTTCAAACGACAGTAACCCCCGCCTGGCAAGGAAAATAAGAACACTATGTTGAATAATAAAGATAGATTTGGCATCTCTCTTGCTTGTTTTTTCTTGAATGGGATGTCAGTAAAAAGGAGATGTCATGAGCGATGAAGCAAAATAAATACGATGACCCGAGTTTCTTTTCAGCGTATGAAAAAATGCCGAGGTCCGTCAGAGGGCTGGAGGCGGCGGGAGAGTGGCATATATTAAAAGAATTGCTGCCGGATTTGCGGAATAAAAATGTGCTTGATTTGGGCTGCGGTTACGGTTGGCATTGCCGATACGCCCATGAACAGCAGGCAAGTTCCGTCATCGGTGTGGATATCTCCGAAAAAATGCTGCAGAAGGCCCGTGAAATGACGAATGATCCGCTGATTTCATATGTACAAATGCCAATTGAAGACATCAACTTTTCTAAGGCACAATTTGATGTCGTTATCAGTTCATTAGCTTTTCACTATGTTGAATCGTTTGAATCCATTTGCAAAAAAGTGTATGACTGCCTAAAACCAGACGGAGCTTTTGTTTTTTCAGTTGAACATCCAATCTTTACTGCCCGCAACGAACAAGATTGGTATTATGATAACGAGGGGAACCGTTTGCATTGGCCGGTGGATCATTATCAGGCTGAGGGCCTCCGTGAAACATCATTTTTAACGGAGCATGTTATAAAATACCATCGTACCCTATCAACATATATGAATGACTTAATTCATACCGGGTTCAGTATTAAAGCGGTTAAGGAGCCCGCTCCTTCCAATGAAATGTTGAAAACTATACCTGAAATGAAGGATGAAACCCGCAGACCTATGTTTTTAATGATCTCTGCGATAAAGGAGAGACAAGAAAGGGCTCAATATGCAAATCTACACAAGTAGAATAGAATATTGGGCCCGCTCTGTCGACAGCTGAACGGAATGATCGTTTATGCCGGTTTGATGGATGCCTGCTGCCGGGATAAGAAAGGCATTTTGCGGGAGAGGCAGCTCCTCCTGTCCGTTGATGACCGTGCCCTTCCCGTACAAGCACAGGACATTTCCGCCGGTATAGTCATCGATCGCATGGGTGCTGTCACTGTGCACGGCCGCACGCTCCAGTTTCATTCTTACGTCATCCTCATTGCCCGACTCCACCTTGTGGATTAATATGGAACGGTTGGTATGACCGTTTAACCAGTTGGTTACATCCTCCAGCTTCGGTTCCACAGGCTTGCCCCCTATTCAACAGTTTTTGTGTCTTTATCCGCCTGCTGACCGATACGGATACAGGATCCCTTATAACCGTCCGTCGCTTTCATTTCCGCCAGATGCTCCCGCATTTCCGCATCCCCGGGCAGATCGGCCGTCAGCTTGAGAACAGGCTGATGAAATTCCACGTGCCCTTTTTTGCCGTTTGATTTCATGACATCCCCCCCAATCGATGCATTTTCTAATGGGATTATGCCCTGAAATCCGTTTTCCCAATCGTTACATGAGGGTGATGGATGAATCTGCACAGAAAACGCTCCACACCGGGGTACTTTTCGCCAAGAGAGTGAATGGTGAATCCATATTTCCGATAAAACTCTACCGCATCATGATCTGTTTCGGCAGTCACTTCTAGCGGCTGCTCCAATGCTATCCATTCATCGATCATTTTCCGACCGATGCCTTGCCTGCGTTTTCGTATATCAACGGCCAGATGGAGAATTTCAGCGAAATCTTCTGACCGCTTGGAACCAATAATCCCCAGCACCATATTGTTATCTGTCATCACATACAGTTTTGTATCAGGTCCGGAGTATACTTTGTCCAGGATCTGGTTAAGCCTCTCGCTGCTTGATGACCCTGCTGCATAGGACAGCAGTTGTTTAACGTCCGCTATGGATGCTGTACCGTTACGATATTCGATCAGCCTCATAATGCAGCTCCTTTCCTGACAGTTCTTGTACACTCATTGTTATACAACTATGGTCCAGTTTGCGCAAACCGAAAGAGAGCTGACGAAAAAAAGCACCCTGGACGGGTGCTGAAATCATACACTTTATGCTTAACTCTTGGCTTTCTCTTCCGCATGCGCCTTTTTAAGATCATCCCGCACGCTCTGCTCCCAGAGCGAAACTCCGGAACGATAGGCGGCTCTGCCATTCAAATGGCCGGCGACGGGGCCTGTGATAAACACAAATAGAATGCCCAGCAGCAGCTTGACGCTCACATGGTCCAAATAGAGCCAAAAGTAGAGAAACGCTCCGAACAGTACAAGCAGCACGCCAAGCGTGGCGCTCTTCGTGGCGGCATGGGAGCGCAAATACGCGTCAGGCAAACGCAGCAGCCCAAAGGCGCTGAGCGCTGTAAACAACGAACCGCCCAGTACAATGATTCCGCAAATCCATTCACCGATGTTGATCATCGTCTCCACGTTCAATCACCACACCCCTTTCTATATATCTGGCAAATGCGGTCGTTCCGATAAACGTCAAAACACCCAATAGCAAAATGATATCCATGAAAGCCTTCGTCTCCAGCAGCATGCTGAGCACGGCGATCATGGACAGGATGATAATGCCGATCGTATCCAGCGCCGTGATCCTGTCCGCCATGGAAGGCCCCATCAGCAGCCGCAGCAGGCAGCCAAGCGCTGCCAGCGACATAATAGCCAGCGAAGCAATGAGCAGTCCGTGCATCATGCTCTCGTCACCTCCATAATCGCCCTTTCAAAGGTGCTTTTGATCTGGCGGGATAATTCATCCGCGTCCTCGATATCCATGGCGTGGATATAAAGCGTCCGTCCGTCATGCCCCACCTCCAGCGTCAATGTGCCGGGAGTCAGACAGATCAGACAGGAGAGCAGCGTAATTTCAAAATCCGTCTCCAGCTCCGTGGTCATGGCGAAAATGCCGGGACGAATGTTCAGCTTGGGACGGAGAATTTGCCGGACAACCGCCAGACTGGACACCCACAGCTCCTTTAGAAACAGTAGCAGCAAATATATAATCGCCAATGCCTTTTTCATATAAAACCTGTCCGGACGCGCGCGGTAAATTGCCCATATAAGCACCATGCCGATCAGATACCCCACCACAAACCGTGAAGCCGACCATTCATCGTGGAGAAAAGTCCATACCAGCGCAATCGCAATATTCAACCCAATTTGATAGGCCATCTCAACTACTCCTTTAATACGGCTTCAATATAAAGGGCCGGCTGCACCAGCACCTCTCCCGCCTGGGAAACGTATGAATAGATCCCCTCCGAAGCGAAGCCCAGAATAAAGACGATCAGCAGCAGGAAAACCGACGGGATATAGGCCAGCTTCCACGACATCGTGGTTCTGGGATCATTCCCGATATTTCCGACATTCCCGGCGTCAGGAGCAGCGTCCTTCTCCTCTCCCCAGAACGCCTTCATGAATATACGAATCAGGGAATAAAGCACGATGAGGCTGGAAGCAACACCTATAGCTGTCAGCCAGTACTCCCCTTCCCCCAGACCGCCACGCACGATCAGCAGCTTGCCGGGAAAACCGCTGAGCGGCGGAATGCCGACAAGCGCCAGTGCTACAATGAGAAACATCCATCCTATGACAGGATAACGCTTGATCATGCCGCCCATTGCACTCAGCTTATCCGTACCCGCAGCAGCAATGATCATGCCGCCAAGGAAAAACATCAGCGCTTTGGCGATCATATCATGGATCAGATAATACACAGCTCCATTCATGGCATCTCCGTTTCCAACGGCCGCGCCGAATGCGATAAAGCCGACACCGATGATGACATTGTAATTCAGGATGCGCCGAATATCCCCGTAAGCAACGGCTCCGATGCCACCCAGAATCATCGTGCCCGCCGCCAGCCAGCCGATCCAGCTTTGAATATCAAAGAGCTGCTGCGGAAAAATGAGTGTAAATGTGCGAATGATGGCGTACAAGCCCACCTTGGTCAGCAGCGCGCCGAACAATGCCGCAACTGCCGGCGGCGGAGCGCTGTACGAGCCCGGCAGCCAGAAAAAGAGGAACAGACCTGCCTTCAAGCCAAACACAATGAGAAAAAGGATCGCAATGACAGACAGAACTCCTCCCTGCCCTGCTTCTGAAATGCGCAGGCTCAGGTCTGCCATGTTCAGGGTACCTACCACGCCATATAAATAAGCAACCGAAGCGACGAACAGAGTGGATGACACAATGTTGACGAGTATATATTTCAAGGTCTCCCGAATCTGCACCCTCGTTCCTCCCAGAACAAGCAGCGCATAAGAAGCGATCAGCATCACCTCAAAGCAGACAAACAGGTTGAAAATATCCCCGGTAAGAAAAGAACCGTTCACCCCGGCAAGCAGGAATTGAAAAAACGGATAAAAATAATGCTTCTCGCGCTGCTCTCCGATCGTGCCGAAGGCGTAAAACAGACAAGCCGCGCTAACAACCGCCGACGTCAGCACAAGCAGAGCAGCAAACATATCCGCCACAAAAACAATGCCATACGGCGGTATCCAGCCCCCCATATGAAGCGTCTGGATTCCCTGTTCGTGAACCTGCTGTACGATGACAGCCCCAACAATCATATTTAACAAGACACTGACGGCGCTGATGATCCGCTGGGCTGAAACGCTATTTTTAAGAAATACAAGCACAACCGCCGTACACAAAGGAATCAAAAGCGGCAAAACAAGCAGATTATTCATGTTCTTCCTCCCCAAGCTGATCCATGCTGTCCGTACCCAGCTTCCGATAGCCCTTGTAGGCCAACACGAAGAAAAAAGACGTCACACCAAAGCTGATGACGATGGAGGTTAGAATAAGCGCCTGCGGCAGCGGGTCCACATAGGACTGCGCTTCTTCCCCAAGCAACGGAGGCGCACCTGTCTTCAGCCGCGACATCGTGAGCAGCAGCAGATGAACGCCATGGGTCAGCAGGGATGTGCCAAGAATGACCCGCAGCAGGCTTCTGGAGAGGATCATATATACTCCTACGGAAAATAACACGCCGATTGCCAAAGCCATATACAGTTCCATGCCTACTCATCCCTCACAATCGTATACAAAATATTCATCGTGACGCCGATGACGGCCAGATATACACCGAGATCAAACAGCACGGCCGTAGCCAGTTCCGTTTTGCCCAGCAGCGGAAGCTGAAAATAACCGAATGCATGCGTCAGAAACGGAACCTGAAACACGAAGGAGCCGATGCCTGTCAAGAGAGCAACTGAAAGACCGGTGGCGATCAGCTTTTTAAAATCAATCGGAATAAGCCTGTTCACCGTCTTCATTCCAAAGGCCATCAGCATCAGCACTAGTCCTCCGGAAGTCATCAGCGCTCCGATGAAACCTCCTCCCGGCTCATGATGTCCCGCAAAAAACAGGTATAACGCAAACGTCATCACGATATATACAACGCCTGTTCTGGCTGCTGTCCGGAGAATCACGTCATTACTCTTGGCAAGATACATGCCTGCTCCCGGGCGTTTGTTTGGGGATTGTAACCCATCCGCATCTGCATCCAGGCTAAGTCTCGCCAAAGCAAAGATCGCCAAAGATGCGATGCCGAGCACCATAATCTCCAGCAGCGTATCAAATCCCCTGAAATCAACGAGAATGACATTGACGACATTGCGCCCGCCGGCAAGGTTATAGCTTTCGGCCAGGAAGAAATCCGAAATGGAATCGAAAGCCCGGCTGCCGCTGGCGGCAAGGGCGATCAAGGTCATGACTACCCCGACTCCGATGGAGATCACCAGATTCGGCAGCCTAAACTTCAGTGACGACCGGTCCCTGCGCAGCTTTGGCAGATGATAGAAGCAGAGCAGAAACAGCGTAACCGATACCGTCTCGACGATAATCTGGGTCAACGCCAAATCCGGTGCCCGGAATACGACAAAGAACAGAGAAACCGCATACCCGACGGCACCTGTCAAAATAATAGAGGTGACGCGCGATGTGGCGAACGGGACCGCCAATGTCGCCAGCACAAGCACAATCAGCACAACAGCTTCGTAAAACGACATTGGGGCGTAGCCCTCCATATTGAGGCTTATCCCGTCCGCCGCATAGAACGCGATCACTGAAGCAGCGATCATAAACGAAAAAATATACAGCAGATAGTGACGGACAGACCCGGTCATATAAGTCCTCGTTACTTTAAGCGCACCTTTATCCAGCAGCTTCAGGCCCGAATCATAGACCTGATTGATGCTGATCCGCTCTGTAAAGGGCCGGTTCAGCACGCGTATCCGTCCATGCAGCGTGTACAGTACAATGCCAAGCAGCACCACCCCGATCGTCATGAATATCTCCATCGTCCAGCCGTGCCAGAAGGAAATATGCACATGAAACGATTCACCGACTGCAAGCACAGCCGGATGAACGGCTGACATGGCCGGCTCGATCAGCGACTGAGACAGCAAATTCGGGAACAGACCAAATACAACGGCGAGCGAACCAAGCACCACTGGCGGGATCAGCATGCCAAGCGGCGCTTCATGAGGCTTCCGCTCCAGTTCTTCCGGTTTCTGCTTGCCTGCAAACGTTTTGAACACAAGCAGCATGCTGTACACGAACGTAAAAATGCTGGCAATCCAGGCGACTACAGGGATAAACGCCCCCCAGGCCTGCAAATTCCATACATCCAATTCCATGACGCTCAGCACACCGGTGAAGAACATTTCTTTACTGAGAAAACCGTTAAACGGCGGCAGTCCTGCCATGGAAAATGTACCGATCAAAGCGACCGTGAAGGTCACTGGCATAAGCGACATCAGCCCGCCAAGCTTGCGGATATCCCTCGTGCCTGCTTCATGATCGATATTCCCCACAACCATGAACAGAGCGCCTTTAAATACCGCATGATTGATCAGGTGAAAGATGGCCGCTGTTGTTGCCTTGGTATAAAATAGAGCTTCCTCTCCCGTATAAAACGCAGCGGCAGAACCGATGCCCAGCAAGCTCATAATCAAGCCGAGCTGACTGACGGTGGAGAACGCCAGCATGGCTTTTAAATCAGTCTGCTTTAGCGCCCGGTAAGAAGCATAGATGAGGGTCACCAGCCCAAACCCGGTTACAAGCCAGAACCAGCCTGCCAAACCGGCAAACAGTGGGCTTAAGCGGGCAACCAGATAAATGCCCGCCTTGACCATCGTGGCGGAATGCAGATAAGCGCTGACCGGCGTCGGTGCTTCCATCGCATCCGGCAGCCAGATGTGAAATGGAAACTGGGCAGATTTCGTGAATGCGCCGATCAGAATCAGCAGCATGGCAGGCACGAGCAGCGATTGATCCGCCAACAGCCCCGCCTGACCCATAATCCCGCTAACACTAAACGTTCCAGTCATGACATAGAGCAAAATAAAGCCGCTGAACAAGGCAAGCCCGCCGAACACCGTAATCAGCATGGACTTCAAGGCTCCGTATAACGATCTTTCCCTTCGATGCCAGAAGGCGATCAGCAGAAACGACGATACGCTCGTCAGCTCCCAGAAGCAGTACAGGACCATCAGGTTGTCGGACAAGACCACGCCCAGCATAGCGCCCATAAACATGAGCAGGTACACGTAAAAGCGGTGAACCGCTTCTTTGTTCATATCCAGATAAAATAATGAATACAGGACTACCAGAGAGCCGATCCCGCTAATGAGCAGGGCAAATAGCAGACTCAGACCGTCCAGCCTGACGATAAAGTCGACTCCCAGCGACGGCATCCACGGCATGACCGAGATACCCTGTCCACCATTTTGCACTTCAGGCAGACGGCTTAGAAAATATACAAACAGCAGAACCGGGACCGGAAGAACGAACCAGCCGGCATGCACGCGGCGAGCCAGCCGCTGCGCAAGCGGGATGGCTGCGGCAAAGATGAAGGGCAGCAGGATGGCTGCATGCAGCAAAGACAAGTTTCTCTCCTCCTCATACAAACATTTGCGACTAAAAACAGCTTTTCCATAAATCTCATCATTTCGACCTAAATTCCCCAAAAAAACGCAAAAAGAGCCCGCTGTTGGCAGGCTCCTCCGGTTTAAAGCATATGCTATTTTCTGTTCGCAATTAGTAATAAGTATACATGATTTTGTATTTTGTGTCAAAACTCAGCCAAACAATTCATTCACTTTGTCACGATCGAGCTTCTTGATGACCGCTGTCAACAGTGCCGCAGCCTGATCAA
This sequence comes from Paenibacillus jiangxiensis, assembly GCF_046098255.1. Classification (NCBI taxonomy): domain Bacteria; kingdom Bacillati; phylum Bacillota; class Bacilli; order Caryophanales; family Paenibacillaceae; genus Paenibacillus; species Paenibacillus jiangxiensis. Next base: position 21,191 of record NZ_JBJURI010000041.1, on the reverse strand, counting down.
AGTCCTGCTTGGACATCACTCCATTATGAGAGTGGATGTACCGCACCGGGAAGCCAACGCACAAGGTCGGACAACCGGTGCCGCTGATATGAAATTTGCCGCCATCCGTCCCGCCCCCTGGCATGACATCGACCTGAACCGGAATCCCGAGCTCCTCGGCCGTATCCATCACCAGGTCACGCAGCCCGGCATGAGGAATCATGGTGGCGTCGGACAGCAGCACAAGCGGCCCTTCCCCGACATTGGACACCGTATGCTGGGACTCATTGCCCGGCGTATCGTAGGCTACACCCACGTCCAGGGCAAAAGCGATATCGGGCTGAACCGTGTTGGCCACCGTTACGGCACCGCGCAGTCCCACTTCCTCCTGCACTGTAGCTCCGGCATAGATGACGTTGGGATGGCTGTCATTTTGCAGCCTTTTCAGCACTTCAACAGCCAGTGCACAGCCTGCGCGGTTATCCAGCGCTTTACCGACCCACAGCTCATCATTGCGCATAGTCGTAAATTCAGATACAGGCACAATCCAGTCTCCTGGACGAACGCCCATCGCTTTCGCATCCTCCGCATCCTTCGCTCCGATATCAATGTACATGTTCTTAAGCGGAACGACCTTCTCCCGCTCGGCCTTGTCCAGAATATGCGGCGGCTTGGAGCCGACAATGCCTATGTAATCCCCCTTGCGCGTCTTTACCTTCACCCGTTGGGAAAGCACTGAATGCGGCCACCAGCCGCCAAGCTGCTGGAAGCGCAGAAAGCCCTTCGGCGTAATGGCGGTCACCAGAAAGCCGATTTCATCCAGATGTCCGGCCAAAAGCACCTTCGGCCCCTCAGCGTCTCCCGTCTTTTTCCCCAGCACGCTGCCGAGACGGTCCTTAACGATCTCTTCCGTCAATGGCTGCAGATACTCCAGCATCTTATCCTTGACATTGCCTTCAAAGCCCGAAACTCCATCCGTTTCCGTCAGCTCCTTCATCATCTTGGTTATTTCGTCCATAGTGTGACCTCCTGTGTATATTTAGAATAAACCCGCAGACGTTCGTTCGCGGTCAGCCTGTCTTTTGGGCAGCGAATATAACGGAACAGGCCCTGAACTGGGTCGGCTTGTCATATTTTTCTTCAGGAATAGATTGTAGCACGGTAGACTGCTTCAGCACATTCCAATCTTTGTACGCCTGACGGAATAAAGTTAATGCTCTGTCCGTTGGCAGGTTGAGCTCGATCAGTGGCTTGAGCTTGCGGTCAGAATCCGCTTCGATTTCCTCGATTCCGGTATTCATTGTAATACAGTGAATCCCTCCCGGCGCAGTACCTGCCTTCATCCGTTCCAATACCTTGATGAAAGCCTGCTCTGAGGACACATGCTCCAGACAGCCGCAGGCAATCATGTAATCATAGTTGCCATCAGAGAGCGGGGTATGTTCTGCATCACCCTTTTCCACCCTGATCATATCCTCGACTTTATACTTCTGTGCATTTTCCTGCAGCTTTTCTACCGCTTCTTCCAGCAGGTCCAGGCCGGTGACTGTGCTTCCGGTATGTCGAAGCCGCAGCGCGACAGGAATGGCATTCCTTCCGGCTCCGCATCCCAGATCCAGCACCTCCAGCCTGCTTTTAAACCGCAGCAGCCTTTCCAGCATCTCCATCACGACAGGGACCGGCTTTGACATCCATGACCCGGGCTCCAAAATCTCTTTCTCGCTGTACAACTCATCATGATAACTCGCTTCCGCCTTGCGGGCCTTCTCGAAATCGGCTTGTTGCATGTCGCATTCCTCCAGTGTACGGTTGTTACACTTCGTCTTTCTTAGTAATAACCAAATCCGGTATGGATTGCTACATAACAGCCGCTTTTAATGCAATGCTTCCTACTCTTCTCTCAAAACCCCATCCTTTCTCCCGATTATTTTCCATTATAATTTTGTTAAAGTTCATTATGCAAAAAATAAACCCCTTCCGTCCACAACCAAAAGTCCGTGTAAGGGATAGCTTTTGACCGTTTACTTAAAGGGGTGTTGGTGTTCGGGCCATATTGGCCTTGATTTTACAGTTAATCGGTAGTCAGGTATTGTCCGCTGCCTTCGAGCATTGGGATCAGATATTCCAGTGCCTCCAGATCATCTTCCCCTGCGGCCGTCAGTCGTATGGTCGAACCCGGGGCGACAATCATCAGCATCATGCCCAGCAAGCTTTTTACATCGATCCGGTGCTCGGACTCGCCAATGCTGTAGGTTATTGTAATCGTTGAAGAAAAGCGGGAGGCCTCCGTCGAAATACGGACAAGCTGCTCCCGGCTCAGCTGTTCCTTAACGGCAAATTCATGTACTCTCATCGTGGGTTGTCTCCTTCAATATGCAGTTCTTGCTCTACTACAATTTATCGTCAAAAAGGAGCTCCAGCTAAACCTGGTTTACCCGGATTTTGGAATGGTTATCAGAATAAATCTTTGATCATATGAAAATGGGGAATCCCAACCTCTGTAAACAAATCTCCCTCTTTGACATAACCGAGCTTCTCGTAAAAAGGCACCGCGCTCAGGCGTGCATGCAGCAGGATTTCCGCAAATCCCAGCTCCAGGGCGGTCTGTTCGGCAAACTCGACCATTCTTCTCCCGATGCTTTGACCCTGCACGGCCGCGTCTACGGCCACCTGCTTCATTTGCAGTCGGCTGTCATCCAGCTTTCTCAGAAGAAGCACACCTGCCGTATGTCCATCCGCAACCGCGCGAATATGGATATCCCCGTTCTCCAGATGGGTAGGATCATCCTGAATGCTTAGCCCGAGCGGTTTTCTCAGCAACCGGTCTCTTAGTTCCAGTGTTTGCTCATATTCGGGCGAACCCCATTCCACACGTTCAACAATTACGTTCATCCCAAGTCCTCCCTGTCGATTCTGTATAGTCATAGTCAAGAACCTAATCCAATCTCCTATTATAATAGTCTTGCTGTCTGAAAGGTCAAGAGAATGAGCGGATTCATAGCAAAAGAGGCTGATTTCAAGCACGACTCGTTATGCCTGAAAATACAGCCTCTTTATTATTACATTTTAACCTTTGGCGGTGTTAAGTTTGGATTTAGAATCATCGGATTTAGAATCAGATGACTTTTCCGTTATATCCGACGGATATAGCTTTCTGAACAGGAGCGTCTGCAGCAACAGGAATGTGCCGCTCACCGTCCAGTACAAAGGCATTGCGGCCGGAGCGCTGAACGAAAACACCGCCATCATAATAGGTGAAAGGTATCCCATAATGGCAAACTGCTTGCGCTGCTCAGGAGTCATGCTCATTTGCGACACCTTGGACTGCAGCAAATAAATACAGGCGACCAGCACCGCAAGAAACGGGTCCGGTTTTCCTAATTGAAACCAGCCGAAGGAATGGGCTGCAAGCTCAGGCGTGACACGGATAGCCGTATACATACCAGACAGAATCGGGAGCTGAATCAATAATGGCAGACAGCCAATGTTCAGCGGATTGAAATTATGCTTCTTGTACAGTGCCATCATTTCCTGCTGCATCTTCTGCTGGCTCTCACGGTCTTTCTTTTTCTCGTATTTGTGCTTCAAATCATCCAGCTCCGGCTGCATACTGCTCATCACCCGCTTCATGACCTGTTGGGAACGGGCCTGGCGCATCATCAGCGGCAGCAGCAGCAGACGGACGGCCAGCGTCAAAATGATCACAGCCATACCAAAGCTTCCGCCAAACCAGCCCGCAATATGCACAAGCAGATAGGACAGCGGAAATACGACATAATGATTAAAGAAGCCCGGTGTCTGCGCATTGATTTCCGACACGCCGGCTCCGCAGCCTGAAAGCAGCAGCACGGCGAGCACCGCCGCAACAATACCTATTAATCTTCCGTTCTTCTTAAAGCCGGTGAACCCCTTGTTCTGTTTCATAAATATCCTCCCTGTTGATTCTTCTGATGGCGATCAACGGGAGGCAGCAGTCCGATGTGTCCGCATCGGGGGATTCCTTACGGCGGACAGCCCGGCATAATATGAAGGAAATTGGACGCCCTACCACAGAAATAAGCGGAAGCATGTCCTGAGCAATCCAGCCACCGCCTTCCACCCAATATTCAGTGACACCACAGTATAGATGGGCAATACAGGCGTAGCTGACCGTACAAATTAATCCGATGGTAAAAATAAAAGGAACCAGCTCCTGCAACTCAAACAAAAACAAGGGATTCACCTCCTTCCTGTGTTGCTCCCATTGTACCACTTATTCCTGCAAACTCCTAAGGCGTTAACAGAATGTCCAAACCTCCGCTTCGGGGTTTCGCCAAAATCATTACTCGCCTGCAGCACAACTTGTCGGGATGGTTCACGTCTAATTCGATATACATAAATTTACATTCTGGAGGAGATACAGCGTATGACAAAATTAACACGCCATACGATCGCAGCATGCTTGGCTTGTTCTCTGCTTCTTAGCCCTCTAAACATTGAAGGTGCGTCCCCCGCGAGTGCCGAACAGGCCTCCGTCAGCATCAGCAACACTTACTACAACAAAATCGACGCCCCTGTTTTAAAACCGGCATGGACGTACAGTATTACCGGATTGGGCAGCGACGAGAGAGAGTTTGGGGCCAACGCTATTGCCGCCAATGGGAAAATAATCGTTCTGGATAAAGACGGCAAGCTGACAGCCCTTCATGCCAAAACCGGAAAAAAGCTCTGGAGCTACGGTTCAGGTATGACCTCCCTCCTAACATACAGCAGCGGCACCATTTTCGGAATGAATAAGAATGGTACCGTCATCGCATTATCGGAAAAAGGTCAGAAAAAATGGTCGGCTGCCCTGGGTTATAAGGATGCCGATCATCTTCAGCTTGTCGGAGGTACCCTCTACGTAACGGCGGGCCTGCAATTTGCAGCACTGGATGCTGCAAGTGGCAAAATCAAATGGAAAGCTTCGGAAACCGATTCCATGTATTCATCGGGTTATCCACAGGTCCTGCAAAGTGAAAATGTGGTTATCCGAAAATATACTGTACAGGGGGCATTATCTGCCGCACAAATCAATGCATATGACGCCCGTTCAGGCAAGAAGCTGTGGGAGCATTTTAAGCAGGCTTACCCGCTTACTGTAAAAGATGGCCTTGTCTATTCGATAACCGGTGAGTATATGTTTTCAGACGATCCTGTGAATCGGAAAATTGAAGTTTCCGTTTTTAATTTACAGACCGGGGAGAGCAAGGGAACACGAGTATACCCTTGGAAAGACAAAGAAAATACGGATGGATCCTTCCGATCCGGAGGAGCGTATAACACATCGTTTCTGGATGGAAATGATTTTTATGTTTTCCAGAGAGGGACACTCGCCAAATATAATTTCTGGAAATACAGCAGCGGACAGCAACCGGTACAAAAGTGGGAACAGCTGGAATATGATGACCGGTGGCCCTTGTATACCATTTATGATGGGAAAATGTTTTACCAAAATCAACGTACCGGGGGAATGCTCGCGATGAAGCTGGCAAACGGGCAGTACGTTAGCTACGAGCTGGGAGACAACCCTACAGTGCAGGCGGACATCATCAGCAAGGGAGTATATACCGGACAATCAGACGGGGTATTTCATGCTTTTCATATCAATACGTTTAAACCCGTATTCACTTTAAAAACAGGCTCCCGCGAATTCGGGCCGACCATCCAAGCGGACGGTATGGTGTATGTGCAAAGCGGAGACAAACTTTATGCTGTGAAGCTGCCCGCTGCGCTTAAATAGATATCAAATAAAATGGGAAAAAGGCGTTTGGAGAATCCCAATACGCCTTTTCAGCATCTTAGTATTACTTTCTTCACCTTCCCTTCAACAACCGGAATATTTCCAGCAAAACGATATTCAGGCTGAGCCAGACACCGCCAAAGACATAACCTGCCGCCACGTCGCTCGGATATTGAACATTGAAATATATACTGCTGAGTCCCACCAGAAATACCGCGGCCAATACAAGCGCAAAAGCCGCGATTTTAAACCCGGTTATTTTCAAATGCCGAACCACAAGATAGGCTGCACCCCCCCAAAAGATGATCACGGCAGAAGCCTGTTCACTTGGAAAAGTATTCATCAAGCCGCCGGGGCCCACCCGGTGGAAAAGAACTTTCAGCAGCCCCTCCCACACCTCGCCTCCGGCCATTACAAAGAGCAGAAACGTACCTTCCAGCAGCCGGTCATTCCCTTTTACCATAACCGAGATCAATGCAAGCACCGCCAGCGCTACAAGCACTTGAAACGAGGCCAGGTATGCAAAACGGTTCATCCACTCAGCCCAGCTTTCATCGAATATCGCATGAACGATATAGACTGTGATGGTGTCAAAAAGGACGAACTCATGAGCCAGAAAATCCTGAACCAAGCCTGCCATCAAAATAAAAAGCAAAAGAAATGCCGCAAAGGAAGCCAGAATAAGAAATTTAACCCGGCCGAGCGAGTGAAAGGCGGCAACCGCCTTTTGCAGCCACTGAATAGTCCACAGATACAGCTGTTTGCGGTGCTTTTTATAGACATAAAAGATGATGAAAATGACAATCCCGCCAAGAGCCGCAATAATCAAATATCTGGTGATTACAGGATGGTACTCTTCCCATTTGGGCCCAAGAATTTTGCCAAGGGAAATAAATATGCTGGTCCATAACAAAGCCCCCGTATAAGCGTAAATACTGAAAATTCTAAAAGGCATGCGTATGGAGCCTGAAAAATAGCCGGTGATATGCCGGACTACGGGAAGAAAATAAGCGATAATCAGCAGTTTATTGCCGTATCGTTTGAACCATTGGGAGGTTCGCTCCAGCTTATCCGGTCCCAGGTGGATTTTGGAGCCGTGTTTTATAAAAAAAGGCTGGCCGAGCTTGTATCCTATCCAGTAGGAGAGCGTAATACCCGCAGAAGCGCCGAGAGCCGCTACCAGGATGCTTACGATCCAATTTTCCTCTCCATGAAAAACCATCAGACCGCTATAGGTCATGATAACCTCACCCGGCAAGGGCAATGCGAGAAGCTCAAGCATAAGGCCGATTCCCAAGACGTAATATCCGTACTGATCCAGCAAAAGCTGCATTTCGTGAGCCATGTTGTCATGTTCCTCCAGCAGGAAAGCTTGAATGATAAGATCTTCCATTTTTCAAAAAGTCAAAATTATTCTGTTCGTATATATTGAAGCTCATACCTTATTAACCTGTTCATAACCCTGTACCGCGAAATTTGCAAAGAAAGAAAAAAAGTCCTCCCGGATGAGAAGACTCTTTAAGCTGATGATTAATATACCCGCTTTATTCGCACTGCAGCCACCTTAAAACCGGGCATTTTGCAGAATGGGTCCAGTGCGGGAGTTGTTGCAAGGTTCACGTTCTGCACTCCACCCCAATGCATCGGGACAAAGATGGTATCATTGCGGATGTTGCCGGAGATACGGCTGCGGACAGAGAAGCTGCCCCGTTCCGATTCAATTTCGATCCACTGGCCGTCTTCGATCCGGTAACGGCGGGCCGTATCCGGATGGATTTCCGCGAAATTGGCCTCTGACCTAGCTGCGAGCGCAGGACTTCTTCTGGTCTGGACACCAGTGAGATAATGAGCCAGCACCCTGCCATTAGTCAGAATCAGGGGATACTCCTCGCTGACAGATTCCTTGGAGACCGGATTTTGCAGGGATGTGAACATCGCTTTCCCGTCGGGATGGGCGAATGCGGTGGAGAACATAAACGGCGTGCCGGGATGGTCAATGGAAGGACAAGGCCAATAGATGCCCTCCTCTCTGCGCAGCCTGTCGTACGTAATCCCATAATAGTCTGCCGCCCCGCCTTTGCTTGCCATTCTTAATTCCTCGAAGATGTCTTCAGCAGATGCATAGGAGAACAGCTGCCCTTTTCCAAGCCGTTCTGCAACGGAGCACAGGATGCTCCAATCCTGGCGCGCCTCTCCCGGCGCCGGCAGAGCCGCCTCCCGCAGCAGCACCCTTCCCTCAAGATTCGTGAGTGTGCCCGCATTCTCCAAATAAGACGTAACGGGGAGCACAATGTCCGCCATCTGTGCGGTTTCGGAGAGCAGCATATCCGCCACCACCAGAAAGTCCAGCTTTTCCAGCGCTTCCTTGACCAGATTCACATTCGGATTGGATACGATGGGATTGGAGCCCATCAGGAAAAGCGTTCTGATTTGTCCCTGATGTATCAGCTCCATCATTTCATACGCAGATACACCTTTACCGGGAATGTCCTCCGGAGCCACACCCCACACAGAAGCAACATAAGCGCGGTCCGCCTCGTTTTCGATGGATCTGTAGCCAGGCAGCTGGTCTGATTTCTGCCCGTGCTCCCTGCCGCCCTGGCCGTTGCCCTGACCTGTAACGGCACCGTAGCCGCAGCCTTCCCTGCCGATTTTGCCACTTGCGAGCACCAGATTCAGAAATGCTCTGACCGCCAAATGCCCATCCGTCTGCTGCTCCACGCCCCTTGCCGTAAAAATAATTCCGGTCGCCGCCTGTCCGTAGGCGGATGCCGCCTTGCGAATCAGTTCCTCTTCAATTCCACATAGCCGTGCTGTCTCCGCCAGATCGACCGTCTGCATGCGGGACCGCAATTCCTCGTAACCGTTCGTCCGCTCGCAGATAAATTTATCATCGATCCACCCTTCATCCAGCATGATCTTCAGCATGGCATCCGCCAGCATCATGTCCGTCCCAGGTCTGATCTGCAGATGCAGGTCAGCCATTTTGGCCGTTGCCGTAACCCGCGGGTCGATGACAATAATGAACGCCCCTTTTTCCTTCGCTTCGTTAAAATAAGGCATCAATGTCGGCTGACATTCCGCGATATTGGTGCCAGCCAATATAATACAGCGGGCCAGGGGAATATCCGCCAGCCTGCAGGTCAGCCCGCGGTCTATGCCGAAGGTCTTGCTGCCAGCCGACGCAGCCGCAGACATACAGAACCGGCCGTTATAGTCGATGTACTTCGTCCCGATGCCGATGCGGGCAAATTTGCCGAGCAAATAAGCCGTTTCATTGGTCAGCGACCCGCCGCCGTACACCCCAATGGAGTCGGGCCCAAACGCTGCCGTCCCCTCGACAAAGCGTTCTGCGATCGCTCGCAGTGCTTCCTCCCAAGTTGTGGGCACCAGCTTTCCTTCTTTTCTTATGAGGGGCTGCAGCAGCCGTTCACTATGGAGACCATGCTGGTGGGCGTTCAGTCCCTTGACACACAATCTCCCGCCGGATGCAGCATTGGGAACTCCTTCAACGGTAAATGATACAGCTCCCGAAGAAGCGGTTTCCATGCGAATTTGCGCCTTGCACTGCACACTGCAAAACGGACACTGGGTATGCAGCACTTTGTTCCATGTTCCGTCAGGCTCCTGAACAGCGGCAGCCCCTGTCGTCAACTCGTTCATTCCTTTTCTCCCTCCCGCTCTATCCTTTGCTCTAATGGTTTAAACCGTTTCAACCGGCTGTGGCCAATCCTGCAGCTCCGCCAGCAGACTCTTTAGCCTCACAGGGTCATACAGAGCTTCTCTTACCGAAAGAAGACCTGCGCGCTCCAGCCATTTCCACAAGGGCTCATCATACCAGGCCTCCTTGCGGTACAGCTGCAGGCAGGCTGTTGCCAAATCGGCGGCCCGCTCCGCGCTTTCGCTTAATCCGATTAACTGAGCTTCTCGTACAGGCCGTCCTCCCCTGCCTCCTGCATACACCTCCCAGCCTGCCGGACATGCCGCCAGCCCGAGATCGCGGATCAAAACCGCGGCAGGTGAAACGGTACCTTCAGCTACTGCTGCTGTAATCGGGGCGGGCAGACTCAAACCGTCCCATCTCAGCTTCAGCCCCGCCGCCAAACCTGCACAGCCTTCGCCGCCAACACCTTGTTCCATGGGCCCATCATGAACAAAAGCGATCCTTGATGGGTCCATGCTGCCATAGGCAGGAGATGAATGAGGCGCATGCGATTCTGTAGAATACTTCTGCAAAGCCAGATAATAATGGACTGCCGGTCTGCATACCTCACAGCCTTCATTCTGCTGCCATCCCAATTGAGCAAATACTTCTCCGGAAGTGAAAGCCGACATCCCGCTTACAGCCTGTTTGAGCTCAGCATGATCCAGCGGCGTGCAGCCGCATACCGGTACCTTCTTTGCAGCCGCAGGCTCCTCCGTTGTTCCGGCCACAGCCTTTCCCGATGCCACAAGCTTGACCAAGGCTTGAACCATTGGCCTGCAGCCGCCGCAGGAGGAGGAAGCCTTCGTGTGCTTCCTTACTTCTTCTTCCGTCTTATGGCCGTCTCTCGTAACAGCCTGCAGAATAGTCAGCTTCGTTACCGCATTGCAGGCACATACCGTCTCCTGCTCCGCCATCGCTGCAGCAGCGGCTACCATTGGATTTTCACCGCTGTCGGATACCGCAAGCTTCGTGACCTCTTCGCCAAGCTGGACCGCTTTCAGAAGAGCCGGAGCTTCAGAGATATCCCCGTACAGGATGGCTCCGGCGGTTCTGCCGTTGGCCATCGTCACTTTTTTGTAGGTTTCGCGAATTCCGTCATACTGCTGAATGGCTGTAATAACACCACGGCCGCCGATATCCCCCGCCGAAAATACATCGACTCCAGATACCTTTAATTGTGAATATGGAATGGAACCGGTGTAGGGCTCTGTCTCCATGCTGCACAGCACCTTCGCCAGCACCCTGGCCTGCTCGAACAGCGGGGCCACCAGACCATAAGCGATGCCCCGATGTTCTGCGCATTCCCCGACAGCATAAATTCCCGGAATGTTGGTTGCAAGATAATCATCGACAATGATTGCCCGGTTCGTGCGCAGGCCACAGTTCTTCGCCAATTCAATGTTGGGCTGAATGCCAACCGCCATAATGATCAGGTCGGCCTCCAATGTACCCCCATCGGCGAAGCGCAATCCATTTGCGCGTTTCCGGCCCGTAATCTTGATCGTATTTTTGCTGAGGTGAAACACCATACCCTGCCGCTCAAGCTCAGTCTGCAGCAGACCTGCCGCCGTCGCGTCCAACTGACGGTTCATAAGAAAAGGCGCGTTATGAACAACCTGGGCCTCCATGCCAAGATGAAGCAGGCCCCGCGCCGCCTCCAGGCCTAGCAGGCCCCCGCCGATTACCGCCGCCTTGCGGCAGCTGCCTGCGCTTTGGATCATCGTCTCGCAGTCTTCCATTGTGCGAAACGCCATTACCCCTTCCTTGTCCGCACCAGGGATAGGCGGAATGAACGCCGAGGAGCCGGTAGCCAGCACCAGCACATCATAGGTCACCTTACTGCCATCGGCTGCACATACGAAACGGCCGGCTGGGTCGATGCGAACGATCCGTACTCCCGCATGAAGCGTAATGCCGTTTTCTTTGTACCAGGACCAGTCATTCAGAACGATGTCATCAAATGCTACATCTCCTTTGAGCATTTTGGAAAGCATAATGCGGTTATAGTTCGGATGGGGCTCCTCTCCGAAAATGGTGATATCAAACCTTTCAGGGTCAAGCTTCAAAATTTCCTCCACACATTTGATCCCTGCCATCCCGTTGCCGATGACAACCAGCCTTTCTCTCATCCTAATCCTCTCCTTTTAGGGACCAAGACCCGTTCTCTTTATATACAAGCCTTCTGGTCGGCCAGAAGACAGAAAAAGCCCTTTTCCTAATGTAAATAGAAAAAGGGCTCCATTGCCGGGTAATACTGTCACCTCATTGTGACAGCTCATAGAACCAGCGTATTCGATGAAAGGGTTTATGTCAATAAAAATGACACATTTTAATGGAATCAAACTACTTTTTTAATTATTCAAATTTTTGTGTTATCTATATTGACATTTGTTTTGCCGCTTTTTATAATTTGAATCAAATTCACAATGCTGTGAAAAAAATCATCAGCTTGGGACACAAAGACGTGTTCCCGGCTACGGCAAAGAGGCCGCAAATCGTCTTTCAAGGACGGATTGCGGCCTTTTTTTGGGATTCAGCTAAAGAAATGGAGACAAAAACAAAAGGGAGAGAAATGAAGGATGGAGAAAAAAGGATTTTTGCAATCCGGGCATAAGCCCACCCTGCTGGGAGCATTCCTCTATTTTGACATCAGCTTTATGATCTGGGGCATGATCGGCCCCCTGGCCGTCGTGATTGCGGCGGATATCCCCATGGACCCTGTGCAGAAAGCGCAGCTGGTCGCCCTTCCGGTGCTCGGCGGATCGATCCTCAGATTGCTGTTCGGCTTTTTGTCCGACTATATCGGACCAAAGCTGACAGGACAGATCGGCATGATCGTAACGCTGCTCCCGCTGCTGCTCGGCTGGCTGTGGGTCGACTCCCTGGATCAGCTTTACGTTGTAGCGCTGCTGCTCGGCGTGGCGGGAGCATCTTTCGCAGCCGCCTTGCCTCTTGCAGGTCAATGGTACCCGAAAGAGCATCAAGGTCTGGCCATGGGCATTGCTGGAGCGGGCAACAGCGGCACTGTGCTGGCCACCTTGTTCGCCAACCGTCTGGCACAGCATTTCGGCAGCTGGGAAATTGTATTTGGACTCGCCATTATTCCGATTGCCATTGTATTTGTCGTGTTTTCCTTATTTGCCCGTAACAGCCCGAATCGTCCGGAGCCCAAGAAACTGTCTGCATACGCAGGAATTCTCAGCCAGAAGGACGCATGGGTATTCTGCGGACTGTATTGTGTAACCTTCGGCGGTTTTGTCGGCCTCTCCAACTATCTGACGATCTTCTTCAACAGCCAATACGGGCTTGCTGCCGTACAGGCAGCGGATATCACAACGATCTGCGTAATTGCGGGCAGCTTCTTTCGACCTGTCGGCGGCTTTTTATCCGATAAAATCGGCGGAGCCCGCATGCTGACCTTCCTGTATGCAGGAGCGGGAATCATGCTGGCCTGTGTGGCTCTGCTGCCGCCGCTGCCTGTCGTAATCGTTCTCCTATTCGCCGGCATGATGTGCCTTGGCGCAGGCAACGGCGCCGTGTTCCAGCTCGTGCCGCAGCGCTTCGGCAATGAGATCGGCCTGATGACCGGTATCGTCGGCGCCGCCGGCGGGCTCGGCGGGTATGCCCTGCCGCTCATTCTCGGCAATCTGTATAAAGCGACCGGCTCCTATGCTCCCGGCTTTATCACGGTGAGCCTGATCGTGGCGATAGCGCTCACCCTGATTATCGTAATGCACATAAAATGGAAAAACACCTGGCTGCGTGTTTCGACAGCAAGTACAGGCAAGGCGCTTTCCTAAGATACCATCAGTAGCACATGTAGGCTCTATATATTAAACTTTTATTCTGATCCCTAATAACATTAAAGGAAACCTGCAAAGAGCAGGTTTCCTTTAATGTTATTCAAAGCCATAGTTTTGTTTTTGCAATTGTAATGCATCTCAATCTCTTAACCTACTTTTATCCCAAATGCTAACCATCTACCATCAATATCTTCAACTACAAATTCTCTATTATTGTAATCCATATCACCCAATGAGCGCACTATTTTTACATTTGAGCTGATGAACTCTCTTTGCAGTTTTTCCTGGTTCTTTGTAATAAAGTAAGCATCATACCCATATCCATACAATTCTCTATTGGGAATTACTTGCTGCTTGTTAGATTGAGTTAGAATAATTTCCGTTGTGTCACGGTACAAACAAATATGAGGTTCAGCCGCATTCATGTACTGCACAACTGTAAACCCCATCTTTTGTTCATAAAAAGCTGCTGTTTTCAGTATATCTGGTGTCGGAAAAACACAATGTGATTCTAATAGCAGTTTGGTCATCTTACTTTCCCCTCTTATCAACTAACTTGCTGTCTTTGCGCGTCGGCGCGCCGCTCGATCAGCTCCATAAACCGGTTAAACGCGCTGGTGCGGAAGGCATTTTTACGGTATGCAAAATAAATGCTGGATCTGCGGTAGCGCTCCGGAATCGGAAAGCACTGTACTTTGCCGGCCTTCTCCCATTCCCGGACAGAAGAACGTGTCAGCAGCGAAACGCCCAGCCCAGCCGCCACGCCGCCTATAATCGCCTCCAGGGTGCCAAATTCCATAATATTCAATGGAGTTACCTTCTCCTCGCGAAGCCATTGCTCCAGTCGTTCCCGGTGGGCACAGCCCACGCCAAAAAACAGAAACGGTCTTTCCAGCACCTCCTCCAAGTCTTCATCCGTGGGTTCGGAGACGAGCACAAGCTCCTCCCTGAACGCACATATCGCCTCCAGTTCCGGATGCTCAAACGGGCCGCTGATAAAGGAGGCATCCAATTCGTAATTCAATAGGCTTTCGACCATCTTCGAACTATGACCCGTAACGAGCGACAGCTTGACCTCGGGATATTGCTTGTGATAATCAAGCATGATGCCGGGCAGATGTACTGCAGCCGTCGTTTCCAACGAACCGATCCGCAACGGGCCGGAGGGCTCCTCTGAATATTGAGTTGATTTAACCGCCTCCTCCAGCAAATGTGTGATTTGATCCGCGTATTTCAGCAGATTGCTCCCCGCCGAGGTTAGTGCGACCCCACGGCTCTGCCGGTAAAAAAGAGGGGTGTTCAGCTCAGATTCGAGCTGACGGATTCTTGCCGTAACATTGGACTGCACATAACCCAGGCTCGCCGCGGCCCTGGTAATGTTGCCTTCACGGGCTACCGCCTGAAATATTTTCAAATCCCCGCTTTCCATAGTGTACTCCTTTCATAATCATCATTTTAAATGATGATTTACATCTGTAATGATTATTTTACAAGATATCTAGCTTAAAATAAACTGGGAATACATTTTCAGAAAGGAGGTTGACGTTTCATGAGTAATTCCCGGATATTGATTCTTACGCTGTTTACGATGCTCGTAGCCGGGCTTAATTTTCCCCTTGGCAAAATATCGCTTTCTTACGGGTCCACCTTTGTGCTTCTGGGGATACGTTTCGTTGGAGCGGGGCTGTTGATGCTTCCTTTCATATGGGGACGGCCGCATCCACGAAGTGCAGCCTCCTGGCTGAAGCTTGCCGTCATTGGATTATTTCAGTCCACACTTGTGATGGGCTTGAACTATTTAAGCATGAGAACCATCTCTTCCGGAAGTGCCTCCATTTTATCTTCCAGCAACCCGATCTGGTTCATTGTTTTCAGCTTTCTTCTATTTAAAGCACGCTACCGTTCGGTGCAATGGGCAGGTGTGATCATCGGGTTCGCGGGTGTGGCAATGACGCAGGGATTTGCCGTGCAGATGCAAAGCGGGTTCTGGTTATCTCTTGGAGCAGGTATGGCGTGGGGCATGGCCACCCTGCTTACCTCTCGCTGGGGCAAAGAATTTGACACCTGGGTGATGGCGGCGTACCAGATGCTGATCGGCGGAGCGATATTATTCATTCCTGGCCCCTTCGTGGAGCATCCGTCACTTATTTGGGACGCAGCCAATCCGTTCAAGGAGCTGTTCGTGCTGGGGTGGATGATTCTCATCAGCTCCATCGCCCAATTCGTAGCCTGGTATTATGTGCTCAGCAACAGTGATCCAAACAAAGCGAACGTGTATTTATTCCTGATTCCGTTGTTTGGCGTGCTGTCGGGCTGGCTGATCCTGAAGGAGCCGCTGCACTGGTACACTATGGCAGGTGCCGTAATTATCGGCATCGGCATTTATCTGGTAAACCGGCCTGCCGGAGAACGGTCCCACGCTGTTTCTGTGGCAAAGGGAGCTTAAAGGGTACCGACTGGCGCAGCACCTGCAGGTCATACGGCAGTTGTGAGTTAACATGCAAAGGGGTATCCCGACAGCCAAACGGCCGGCAGGATACCCCTCATTGCTTCTCCACGCTGAACTGCCCTCATCAGGTCCCCGAAGCTGACTGCAGCACTTCCTTTTCCACCAAAACATATACGCTGCCCTGCTCGTCGATTTCCGTGCGGAACGTGGTCACACAGCCTTCATCCGGACTCTGAACCAGCCCACTTGCCAGGTCGATTTTCCAGTCATGCAGCGGACAGTGCACATTCGTGCCGCACACCATGCCTTCCGACAGCTTCCCGGCTTTATGCGGGCAACGGTTTTCCAATGCTTTAATGCTTCCGTCATCTAAACGGAATACGGCAACCTCCAGCTCCCCCAACCGGAACGTTCTCGCTCCTCTGAGATCGATTTCCTGTACGCTCGCTACGCGGATTTTCTCCTCCATCGATGCTTCCCCCTTAAAGTTTTGTGAGCATTACTGCCCTGATATCTCTTCGTACAAAACTACTTCGAAAGCATAGGCTAAGTTTTGTGAGCGTTACTGCCCTGATATCTCTTCGTACAAAACTACTTCGAAAGCATAGGCTAAGTTTTGTGAGCGTTACTGCCCTGATATCTCTTCGTACAAAACTACTTCGAAAGCATAGGCTAAGTTTTGTGAGCGTTACTGCCCTGATATCTCTTCGTACAAAACTACTGCGGAAGCATACGCTCATTCACCGTTTGCAGGCCGCCCAGCGGCTCAAAGTTTTTGCGCAGCTCGGGATTCTCGATAATTTCCTTCCACGGATCGGTTGTATAGCTGAGCGTTTCCGTGATTCTCGCCACCAGCGCCTTCCTTTCCTCCTCGTCCGCGAGCGCCGCCTTGATCGACTCCAGGCCCACTCTTTCCACCCAGTGCGCCGTGCGTTCATTCCAGCTTGCCTGCTCACGGTAGTACTGCAGATATGCTGCCGTCCACTCGATAACCTCTTCCTCCGTTTTCACGGTGCACAGCAGCTCTGCCGCTCTCACCTTGATGCCTCCGTTGCCGCCGACGTAGAGCTCCCAGGCTCCGTCAATAGCTACGACACCCAGATCCTTGATCGTCGCTTCCGCACAGTTTCGCGGACATCCGGAGACAGCAAGTTTAACCTTCGCAGGCGCATTCAAACGCTCGAACGCCTTCTCAAGCTTGACACCCATACCCATCGCATCCTGGGTCCCGAAGCGGCAGAAGGTATTGCCGACACAGGTCTTTACGGTGCGCAGCGTTTTGCCGTAAGCGTGTCCTGACGGCATATCGAGCTCCGCCCAAATTCCTGGAAGATCCTCTTTCTTCACACCAAGCAGGTCAAGCCGCTGTCCGCCTGTGAATTTCACAAGAGGCACGTTGTATTTTTCCGCTACGTCGACAATTTTCTTCAACTCGGCCGGAGAGGTTACACCGCCGTAAATACGGGGCACAACCGAATACGTGCCGTCTTTCTGAATATTGGCGTGATAGCGCTCATTGGTGACACGGGATTCTTTCTCGTCCTTGTACGTACCGGGCGAAATCATGCCCAGGTAATAATTCAGCGCAGGGCGGCATTTGGAGCAGCCTCCCGGCTCATCCCAGCCCAGCACATTCATAACCTCTTTCACCGTGCTCAGGCCCATTTCTTTAATGCCGCTAATGATTTCTTCACGGGTCAGCTTGGTGCAGGAGCAAATTCCTTCTTTCACGCCTTCTCCAGCTTCGTCGCCCGCATAGAACTGCAGCAATCCTTCCACGAGCGGCTTGCAGCCGCCGCAGGAAGCGGACGCTTTCGTGCATGCCTTGATCTCTCCCACCGTACGGCAGCCGCCGGCTACCGCCTCTCCGATCATCTGCTTGGTGACTCCGTTACATCCGCATACAATCTCGTCATCCGGCATTTGCTCAAATCTGGCGGTCCCGGAACCTTCCGCTTTACCGGCAGGGAAACCGAGCAGCAGCTCTTTTTCTCTGCCTGCTACGGATTCTCCGGATTTAATCAGTGAAAATAATGAGGATCCATCGGTCGTATCCCCGAACAGAACGGCTCCAACCAGCCTGTCATCCTTAAGCACAATCTTTTTATACACTTCATCAATTTCGTCCTGGTAGCGCAAAGACCGCAGCCCTGGTGCATCCTCAAACACCCCCGCAGAGAACACATCCACACCGGAAACCTTCAGCTTGGCGGATGTGACCGAACCTTCATAACCAGCCGTCTCAATTCCCGCCAGCCGCTTCGCAAGCACGGTGCCCTGCTCATACAGCGGCGCCACCAGCCCATACGTAATCCCTCTGTGCTCTGCACATTCTCCGACAGCATATATATCAGGCACATTCGTTTCCATAAAGTCGTTCACGAGGATTCCGCGCCCGGTACCGATGCCGGACTCCTTCGCCAGCTTGATTTCAGGCTGAATTCCCACGGCCATCACAACCAGATCGGCCTTCTCGGAGCTGCCATCCCGGAATACAAGGCGTTCCGCCCGTTTATGCCCTTCAATCGCCGCCGTCTGGCACCCCAGCCGGAAGGTCATTCCCTGCCGTTCCAGCTCGCCCTGCAGCATAAGGGATGATGCCGGATCAAGCTGGCGGTTCATCAGATATTTGCTGTTATGAATGACGGTGACCTCCATGCCGAGGTTCAGCAGCCCCCTGGCCGCTTCCAGGCCCAGCAGTCCGCCGCCGATGACGGCCGCCTTGCGGTATTTTCCCGCTGCATCCATCATTGTATGGCAGTCCTTGATGTCGCGGAAGCCGATTACACCCTCCTTGTCTGCTCCCGGCAGCGGCAGCATAAAGGCCTTCGAGCCCATAGCCAGCAGCAGAACATCGTAGGCCGCTTCGCGTCCAGAGGCGGATTTTACTTTCTTGTGTTTAATATCGATCCCTGTCACCGGGTCACCGGTATATAATTGGATGTCATTCTCCTCATACCAGCCCCAGTCATTGATTACGATATCCTCCAGACCGGTACCGCCTGCAAGCACGGAAGAAAGCATAATGCGGTTATAGTTCGGATAAGGCTCCGCGCCAAAAATCGTAATATCGTAGAGCCCGGGAGCCACCTTCAGCACATGCTCTATCGTTCTTACGCCTGCCATTCCGTTACCGATCATCACGAGCTTCTTTTTATTCTCCATGAGACTTCTCCCCTCCGTAAATCCCTATCTTCTTACTCCTTTAGAAATCAAAAAAGCCCACTTCTCCCTGCAAACATCTGTTCACAGGTGAAGATGGGCTTCGTTGCCGCTTGTTATGGATACGCCATTGTATCCGATACGTAAATTTTAAATTATTGCTTCAAATATATACGCATTCGGAATTCATGTCAATATTATTGACGTAAAAAATAGCCGAAACATATATTTTAGGATAATCTCATGTTTTTTCAGATATCATTTGTCACATTTCAAAAAAGAAGATTGCTTTTTCATCCAAAAGACAGCAAAATAAGCAAAAGGGTATGTCAGATTATCTATCTTTATTCATCTTTTTCTAAAAAGTATGGAGACCTAAGTCATCATTTATAGGAGGGGGAGCCTCTTCATGCGATCATTTTTGGTCATTGATGTTCAGAAAAGAGATCATCCGAGCAGCGCGGGTCCGGAGGCGATCCTGGAAGCTCACGGTTACCAGGTGTTCCTGGCCTGTGACAAAACCTCGGCAGGTCAGAAGCTTCAGGACGCCGATGCCGCTATTCTGCATCTGCCTGTCGCGTTGATCCAGATGTGGGGTGTGGAGTTGACAGAGAAAAAGGAGATGCCGCTTTTTTGGTGGTGCAGCGCGGACGCGGCCCTCTCCTCAACGGAAGATTGCGAGGTCGATGTGTCCATCGACGGAATCCTGACTCCCGGCATGAAGGAGCATGAACTGAACTGGGCGCTTCATTTCGGGTCCAAACGCTTTTTCGAGCGCAAACAGTGGAAGAGTGAGCGCGATCAGTTAAAAGCCAGGCTGGAGGAACGGAAATGGATCGATATGGCCAAGGGCATTCTGGGCGAGGTCAACGGCATTCCCGAAGCTGAAGCCTACGAGCTGCTGCGCAAGAAGGCCATGAACGAACGGAAAAGAATTGTGGACGTTGCCGTTTCTATTGTAAAGGCTCATCAAATGCTAAAGGCATAGCTCATAAGGGGGAGATTGGATATGACTATGGTTGAATTGCTGAAGGAAGTCGGACGCGGCAAGCGCGGGGCGAGGGATCTTACCTATGAGGAAGCTGCTGCCGCCGCCCGCCTTATACTCACACAAACGGCAAGTCCGGCCCAGATTGGCGCCTTTTTTACCGCTGAACGGATCAAGATTGAAAGCGTGGATGAGCTCAAAGCGTTCGTGGATGTATGCCGCAGCTTTGCGAATCGTTCCGGCGAGCGGCAAGGCATCGATTTCGCGGGTCCATATGACGGACGAACCTCGACGTTTATGGCGACTTTTGCTTCGGCCTTTATCGTGGCCTCCTGCGGACTGCCTGTCACACTGCATGGCACGGAGCCGCTGCCGCCGAAGCGGGGCATTACCATCCCGATGCTGCTCAGGGAGATGGGGATCGACAGCACACGCATCCCGCGCCGCCAAGCCGCCGCGGCAGCAGCGCTCACCGGAGTGATGTTCGTCTCCTCCGAGCAGGAATGCCCACCGCTCGGCAGACTGCGCCCGCTCCGCGAGGAACTGGGATTGCGGACCGTGCTGAATACGGCGGAGAAGCTGATTGATTACAGCTGCTCACCTTATCTTGCATTCGGGGTATTCCACAACACGGTCTTTGAAAGAACCGCCAAGCTGCTCGTTAAGCTCGGTTACCGCAAAGCTGTGATCGTGCAGGGCTGCGAAGGGTCCGAGGACCTGTTCATTGACCGCCCGACCCGGACTTATTTTGTGGAAAATGGAAATGCCCGGCTGGAGCTGATCGATCCGGAGATGTTCGGACTGGAAAGCATCCTGCCTGAGCTATCCTGGACACCGGCCCTCCAGCTTGAGGTGACGGAGCAGGTGCTGAACGGCACGGGCCATATGGCGTTTACGAATCAGGTGCTGCTCAACAGTGCAGTGCGGCTTTATATCGGAGAACGTGTGCAATCAATCGAGGAAGGAATTTACACCTGCAAATCTGTGCTTGAAAGTGGAGCTGCCCTGGACAGCTATCAACGGTGGAGAACAGCGATGCTCGACGGCCAAATGGCTGCCGCCCCCTCCGCTACCACACGCTTGCTCAGCTAAGACATGGCAAAAAACCGATTTATCATTGGGCTTGTTTCCATCATTATGGGTGCCCTGATCAAGTGGGACCGATATAATCATTTCATACATCTACTATCTGCTAGAGTAAAAGGAGTGTCCCAGATAATTCTGAACTGCACCCCGTCAAGTAGACAGTACAAAAAATAAAAGATCACTAAGCGGCCTTGGTTCTGAATTCAATGGGACTGAGGCCGTTTAGTTTTGCCTGCAACCGTTCATTATTGTAAAAG
>NZ_JBJURI010000040.1:0-54218 GCF_046098255.1 Paenibacillus jiangxiensis | reverse complement strand
AGCGGGGGAAAGAACATTTTTGAACAGGAGGAAGTCACCATAAATGAATTTGACACATCAAATCCGTCATGATATAGTTAGCCCGCTAAATAACATTCGAGGGGTGATTAATTCATGACAGATCAAGTGGATTGTGATATTCGTCAGTCGTTAGATCGAATCTCTTCGCAAATGCGACGAGATTACAGCGAATCTTTAAGAGAACTTAACCTTTATGTTGGGCAGGATAATTTACTGTATCGTTTGTGGTTGGGCGATGGGGTCACACAAATGCAACTATGTGAACATTTAAAATGCGAACCTCCTACAGTAACGAATATGGTTAAATCACTAGAGCAAAATGGATTTATATACCGCAAACGTGATGAACAAGATGCAAGAGTAATGCGAATTTATCTTACAGACAAAGGCAAAGAATTAGAGGCTCCGGTTGGAGCGAAATGGAGGGCGCAACAGGAAAAATTGCTGCATTCCTTTTCAACGGAGGAACGGTTGATACTAAGACAATTCATGCAAAAGATGGAGAATAATTTATCTTGAGTTCTCCGTCTTTCGCAAAATATTTAGCAAGCTAAATATTTGTGATTTTAATATCACAAATCAAGGAGTTATAGAAAATTCAAAATAGGGAGCTGTTTTTACATGAGTAAAAAAATTCGCACAGGAATTATAGGCGGGTCAATTAACAACGGATGGGCAAGCGGTACTCATATTCCTGCCATTAAGCATCTGAATGAGTTTGAGCTCACGGCAGTTGGGACAAGCAATATGCAGAGCGCAAAGAAGAGTGCTGAGGCCTTTCAGGCAAATCATGGCTTTGATGACATGGAGGAATTGGCTCAACATCCAGATGTGGATATGGTAGTCGTCAGCATAAACGTGAAAGATCACTATAAGGCAGTCAAAGCAATTACCCCTGCTGGAAAACCGATGTACTGCGAGTGGCCACTGGGATCAAATACCGCTGAAGCGCTCGAAATGCAGGAATGGGTAGAGTCCCGGCAATTGCCAAACGCAATAGGTTTACAGGCAAGACAGGCTCCAGCTATCAATTATGTTAAGGATTTATTGAAGGAAGGTTATGTTGGAAAAATCCTTTCGGCCAATATGAAGATTTCGATTGATGGACTGGGGGGCGTCGCTGACAAAGCTACTGCATACTTATTTGATCGCAAGATCGGAGGGAACTTGCTCACGATTGTAGGCGGACATAATCTGGATGCATTTACTTACATGCTCGGGGACTTTACAGAGCTTTCAGCCGTTACAGCGCAACAATTCCCTGAAGTCGAGTTGGTGGATATCCAAAAAGTTATTGAGAAAACGACAGATGATCAAATACTGATCACAGGAAGACTGACTAACGGTGCAGCAGCCAGCGTTCATATTCAAGGGGGAGTCAAACATCAGACAGGACTCACGCTTGAAATCTTCGGTGATAAGGGTACGATCGTGCTGAGCGCGCCTGCTACCATTCAATTTGGGTCACTCCAATTGCGAGGTGCAGGACCTGCTGATAAAGAGCTTCATGAGCTGACAATTCCCGATTCCTATTACTGGGTACCAGATTCTCTGAAAAATGACTCAGGCTTAGTTCTTAATGTAGCTCAGGCCTACAGTAAATTCGCTCAGGATATCGAAAAAGGAACAACCTTTACTCCAAGTTTTGCAGACGCTGTAAAACTTCATCAGTTACTTGATACCGTGGAAAAAGCAGCACAAACCGGTGAACGGCAGTGTCTAAGAGATAGGATATAAATTCGAACACAGTATCCTCGTTAGGTCAATATTTTTGAATGTCTAAATACAGCAGCTGTCGGAGGACAAGGACATATATGCTTAAGAAGTCGTGGAATCCACGGCTTTTTTTATGTTTCAAGGCTATACTCAAAAAGCTCACTGGCGCATGGGACGCTAGCGGCAAACAAGAATTTATTTGCTACTCTTCCGGAAAAGGGCCTAGATAGACGTGTTTCTTTTGTTTAATAATCATTTTACCGAATATGTTACCTTATTTAACGTTACTAGACAATTGTCCTTTTTTCGTGTCGAAAGGATCTCTAAAATAAGAATCAAACAAGGCAAGGAAATGGGGGTGAGAACAGATCGAACAGAAACGAATTGTTCGTGAAATCGCCAAGCGAGTCTTGCAAGATCAGAAGCACTAGGGGAATAATAGATGTAAAAAGGCAATGGAGGCTGTAAATGGACAAGTCAGCCCTACTCAACTTGATGAACAACTACAGATGGCTGCATGAAATGTTGAAAAACATGCCGCCGGAGCTGTTTGTCCATTGGGAGTTCTGGCGCTATTATCCGGAAGAACTGGTATGCGAGCAAGGTGATCAGCCTGATGTCTTCTTTATCGTTATAGAGGGACGCTTGAAAGTAGAGCATATTCTGGAAGACGGCACTGTCCTCATTATCGCCTATCTTCATCAGGGTCAGATGATCAGCGATATCGAAATTGCGTTAGAGACGCCGTATATCTGTCGCATTACGGCCGAGTCCCAGGCTTCTGCGCTTGTGCTGAAAAAGAATATCTACCAAAAATGGCTGCTGGCGGATAACCACTTCTTACTGTACTTGACGAAACAATTTGCCGGCAAGCTGCAAGAGACGGTCCGTAAATCGATTGACAATGTGTCGATGTCCCTCAAGCACAAGCTGCTTCGCTATTTGTACGGCCAGGTCGAGCATATCAACTTTAACCAGCAAGCGTCATTTATCATTCCCATCTCTCGCGAAGATATTGCTTCCCAGTGGGGAGTGACGCTGCGCAGTGTAAACCGGGTGCTCAAGGAACTGAAGGACCGGGAGATTATTTACGTAGATAAAAACCGGATTATCTGCAATGAGTGGAGCCGCTTTTTATTGAAAAAAGAATTACGGTATGCATACGATGCCCGGGAGACGAATGGCTGCGCAGCGGCATCAGGTGATGACCACATTTCTAGATCAATTCGAGAACGAATTGGGGCTTACCTCCCCTGGAGTAACTTCCTCGAAGTAAAGCATCATAAGCCTAAAATAAGTATCCGCGAGAATCCTCAAGCTTCAAGGGGCTTTCGTGGATATTTTTCAGAATTGGGTACAAACACAGAAATTTAAGCTCGTGACGAAAGAAGTAAAGACATCCATTGAGAAAATCGCAGGTATGCTTCATCCTTGACGTAATGAAATACAATAGTTATTATAGATATGTTAAGTCTGAGTTAATGGTGATTAGGAACGAATTTCTCTAAGGCTACCGATTATCTCCATACGATGATTTTTCCTTACTGCGGCGACTCCCATTCTTTTTTAAATCAATTAAAGATAACAAATGCCCTTAAAATCTATAATATTACTTATCAAAAGGAGCGCGAGAAGATGGATGTATTCGAAAGCCAATATGATTTGATCCAACGCACAAGGGAATCATTATTTCGCTATTGCGAAACTTTGTCCCCCACAGATTATGTTAAAGAACTTGAAGGCGGAGCTTCTATTCGCAATCTGCATGCTCATGTAGCCGATTGTTATCAAGTATGGCTGGGGATTCGTGCTCTTGGTAAATCGCTGCCTAGAATAAAACCAGAATCCGTTGATAATGTACAGAAAATGCGTGATGTTTTTAGAAAAACGGATGCCCTTGTTCATGAATTTCTGACTGAATTTAAAAACATATCGGATGCAAACATTCAAGCATCCTGGCAGAGTGACAGCGTAGAGTTAACCGAATTATGGCTTTTTACGCACACCATCACCCACGAATTTCATCACAGAGGACAAATTTTAAAAATAGGCAGGCAACTCGGGTATATCCCACCGAAAATGAACCTCGTTAAACCTAAGTGATTTCATGGAGAACGGAAGAGCCAAACAGGCTGCGGACTTTCAAGCGTGTTAGAAGGTCTGCAGCCTGAAGTTTCCTTCATACAAGCCATAAATCAGCTTCAAGATTCCGTTCAAGCAATGCCCCCACTCGTCGAGCCATGAAGGAAGGAGAGTGAGGCTTTCCATTCTTGAACCACCATTCCACGACCCCCACAATAGCCGCTCCTAAAAATTGAATATCAACATCCTCACCATCAGTTAACCCTTGATTGCTCGCTTCGGGCATATCGTTCTCTTTATTCTTTAACTCTTGCAGGAAAAACTCAAGGAATCGATTGCGGAAAAAAGAGTCCCCTTTACTCGCAAGCATCGCGGAGAAGAATAAATAGTGACTCTCGAAATACTCGAACCATATCAATCCCGCATCTTTATAATCGGCGTCATCATCTGTCGAATCGCAGAGTTCCCGCATCTCGTCAATATGTTCTTCGATGAGCTTATCCAGAAGATCAAATTTGTCCATGTAGTGAAGATAGATGGTTCTGCGGCTAACATCTGCCCTGTCGGAAATATCTTGTATCGTAATCTGATCAAAATTTTTTTCAATCATCAGTTCAATCAGAGCCTTTTTTATGGCTTCTTGGGATTTGCGTATCCTTCGATCCATCTTTGACACCTGAGAATCACCAGCTTTCCTGAAAATAAATACACAATTCTAAAGGATTTGTGAACTAATGCACGGAACCTGCCTTTTTAATAATTGTAGACTTTCTACTTCTGTTTACAATTATACATAGCTGTTTCTTAATACACTAATGTGCATTTTACACGTATATCAGGGATGGGGTTAATCATGATCACCAATCAAAGGGGAATATTTCAATGAAAATTGCGGTTATTGGAGCAACAGGGGGAACTGGAAGGAAAGTGACGGAGCGGGCACTCGAATTGGGGCATGAGGTTGTGGCCGTGGCTCGCCGGCCGGAAGTCATTCCCCCCGCAGAGCGGCTCAGCACTCGGCAGGGGGATGTATTCGACGCGTCGAGTATAGGCAAAGCCATTGCCGGTACAGATGTGGTAATCAGTTGCATAGGTCCAAGCAGTAACATCACGCCGAGTACCGCCATGTCGAAGGGAATCCTGAATGTCCTTGCGGCAAACTTCTCACCGGGTACCGTCATGTCGGAGGGAATCTCGAATATCCTTGCGGCTTGTCAGCGTGTTGGTGTTAAGCGCCTAGTCATGCAGAGCGGCATTGGTTTGAGCGACGGGGAGGAGCTTTCCGCAGGCAATCGGTGGGCGTTAGGCATTAATCGCCGCATCTTCTCTAAGGCGATCAAGGATAAGGCTATTGCCGAGCATGCGGTTGAGCGGAGTGACCTGGATTGGGTCATTGTACGACCGGCGGGGCTGAATGACGCGGCTGCCACTCTGAACTATACAGCAGGTCCATCAGCACGCATCGCTCCGTTTCGGCCGCTGCCCTTCGCAGACTGTGCCGACTGCCTTGTGCGGGCGGCAACGAGTGAGCCAGCATGGGTCAGGAAGATCGTTAATGTTGGACGATAACATACAGGTAAGATGTAAGAGCCGGAAAACCGCATCGGATGTGATACCCGGCTCTTGCACCCACGATCAGGATCCGGTAAGCAACGTTGTTGTCAGTCTCATCCATTATGGGGTTGGTCGTTTGCTCCCTTTAATCAGACTGAACCGTAAACAGGACACGAGCCAGGTATTTTCGGGTTGACTGCAAAGGAAAAATTAGTGTATTCTTATTTCGACATTGCAGTAGGTCAAAAAAAGGAGGGCTTTCCGATCATGTCTCCCCGAACGAAGGAGCAGAACGAAGAGATTCGTGCGATCCGGATCCAGCAAATGCTGCGGGCGGCTGCGCAAGTGTATATTGATAAAGGCATAACTATGGAGATGCGCGATGTCGCGGCCCAAGCCGCGCTCGGTTACGGAACAGTCTATCATTATTACAAAAATAAATACGAATTGTTTTACGATTTGCTGTGGTCTGCTTTCGAACAGGCGAAATCGGTCACGGAAACCGCCTTGGGCGGGGGAGGACCATGGCCTGAGCGGCTGCGGAATTATATCGTGCTCATGCTTCGCCAGTGGTCGGAGGATCTATCGGTGTTCATCCTGTATAAAATGTCGGCGGAAAATTTTCATCAGCTGCCCGGCGGCCGTTATAGGGAGCTGTCCGAGCGGTTCCACGAAGAGCTGTACTTGCCGCTTGCGGAGGTTTTGCGGGAATGCGCCGGCGGGCGAAGCCCGGAAAAGGCGGCCAACATGCTGATTGGCTCGCTGGTCGGTTATGCCGGATTGCATATCTATCATCAGCATGAAGAGATGGATGGCGACGAGGCTGCGGAAACTTTGCTTATGGGAATTTTGCCGGGAGGGAGCAGATAATATGGTGACTTTGAAATCGGCGGCGGAAATCGAAGAGATGAAAATAGCCGGGCAATTCGTCGCGGCATGCCACAAAAGAGTGGCCGAAATGATTCGTCCGGGCATTACGACGCAGGAGATTAACGACGAAGTGGAGCGGCTCATCACGAAAGCCGGGGGAAGGGCTCCCACTTTGGGCTACAATGGCTACCCGTATGCAACGTGCACTTCCGTGAACGATGTGATCGCGCACGGGTTCCCGAACAGCAAGCCGCTGCGGCAGGGAGACATCGTCACCGTCGACATCGTTGCGGAGCTGAACGGTTGGGTCGGCGATTCCGCGTGGAGTTATGCGGTCGGCTCCGTCTCGGAGGAAGCCGAGAAGCTGATGCGGGTGGCGAAGGAGTGCATGTACATCGGTATCGAACGGGCAACCGTCGGCAGCCGAATCGGCGATGTCGTCCATGCGATTCAACAACATGCGGAGCAAAACGGTTTTGGCGTCGTGCGCGATTTGCTTGCCCATGGAGTGGGTAGAAGCATGCATGAGGAGCCTAATTTTCCGCATGTTGGGTCGCCGGGCAAAGGATTCCGCCTTAAGGAAGGAATGGTTATTACCATTGAGCCGATGTTGAACGAGGGAACGTATCGCATGACGATCGACGACGACGGTTGGACCGCTCGAACCGCTGACGGGAAACTATCCGCTCAGTATGAACATACAATTGCCATTACGAAAGCGGGACCTGTCATTTTGACTGCGCAGGAATAGCTCCCTGTACAGTTTAAAAACAACAACGACTTACACAAAAGTGAATATAGAGAAAATGTAAAAAATCGTTGCATCGAACCTTTTGGAATTAACTTGTACGCTTCTGAAGTCGCCTTATTGGCGGCTTTTTTGGTTTAACGATATTAGTTATTGTCAATTCTGTTTCATCATTCCTACATATTATGAATGTGGACTGCGCGTATGAGGGTACCGTCAGGAAAATGTGGATTTACAACGATAAGCCCATTATCCTGACGATTCCCCCGTTTTTAACAACGTTAAGTAAGTTTTAGGACAATTTGTTATCAAACACTCAAAAGGGATATAAAAATCACAATATTCCTTGACGAGAATATTCTTGGCGAGGTATATTTAATTCATAAGATGACACGGCCGTTTTTCAGCGAACCAAATAGGCTTTAGACCGGTGTCAAATATTCAATAAGGAGAGATTTGTAATGACAGAAAGCAACTCATTGGAAAACATCACCTCAAGAGTAGGAGAGCGGGAATTTACATTGGAGCGTGTCTTTGATGCACCTCGAAAGCTTGTATTCAAGGCATTTACCGAACCTGAGCATGTGTCCCGCTGGTGGGCACCGAGACCATTTACAATCCCGGTTTGCAACATCGACCTCCACCCAGGGGGGATTTGGCACTATTGCATGGAATCGCCAGAGGGTAACAGACATTGGAGTAGGGCGGTTTATCAGGAAATCGTAGAGCCGGAACGAATTGTTTATACCGGCGGTTTTTCGGATGAAAAAGCAAATCCTGTCGCAGGCCAGCCGGAGCATTTGGCCACAGTCACATTCACCGAGCAGGAAGGAAAAACCAATCTTACGGTTCGGATCGAGTTTGATTCAGCCGAAGAACTCGAGACAACATTGAAAATGGGCATGAAGGAAGGACTTTCAATGACCATTAACGGTAATTTGGCTGAGCTTTTGGAAGAACTTCAGACGGCATGAAAAATTCAAAAAAATGACGGACCACTTGAAAAAGATCTTCAAGAATTAATGAAAATTCGAATCAAAACACCTTCATGTATTAAGCAAGGCGGGGATTGTCAAAGTGCAGGCAGTTGCCAATCGGCGAATCTACAGGCTGCGGTCGGAACCGTTTAAAGAATTGGATTCCTGGCTGGAATCATTTCGCCGCGTCTGGGGGGAGAGATTTAATCAACTGGAAAGTCATCTAAAAGAATTGAAAAAAGGAAACTACTCCAACATTGTAGATTCCGGTGGCATTCTTTGAATCCCGGACTTTTGCACGAAAGGAAGACGAAGAAGTGAAAATGGATTTTCAAGCGCTTTCTGGCCAAACGATTGAGCTTGAGCGGGATCAGGTAAGTATATTGGGTCCGAAACTGGAACTGCATGATTGCACTGTAATTTCGGAAACCGATGGGAAAGGAATGGTTTTTGCTGGACTGAGGATGTATGGAGGTATTTTCGGTCAAAAGCAAGCCTTGGAGAACTTTCATTTTCAGGGCGCATTTTTCACGAGTCAGGTTTATAGGCAAATACACTGGCTGTGACTTTGGTGACTGGGATGACATGGACAGATCATCCGTATCGGAGTGCGATTTTTCATCTGCAAGCTTGCACGAGTGCCGTTTGTTGAATTGTGATATGAAGGGAATTCTTATTCCCAAATGGCCATGCTTTTGCTTGTTGGATCCGGCGGAAGCCCGGGATTTTGTGGTCTCACAACAATTGCCGAAAAAAATGGGTCTGATTTTAGACATTTATACGGATACGGATCGGGAATGTGTCGCTATAATTGGCGATGCAAGTGCATTGGCTAAGGAAAGCGGGTTGCCTTTGAGCGAAATACGTGCGCTCTTGCAAACAATTCCAGGTCTTAATATTGTTGACTAGGCCTCTCGCCAGATGACAAACGAGATTTCACGAATCATATCATTTGGGCGATAGAGTATTTGTTGGCGATACCGGGCGCAATCATTTTTGATGAAAATCAAAAAGAGATAATTCGTTAGATTTCGAAATATGAGAGGTGATACATTCTGCGCTTCAATTCAAATCAAATTGAATAGGACAGGAGAAATAGCGATGCAACTTTCAGATTCAACCCATACCGAGATTACCGCTCTGTGTAAACAAGGTGATGATTTGGTGAGGGCAGGCGATCTTGAGGCGGGCAAGCATAAGTATGTCGAGGCCCTCCGCTTATTGCCGGAAGACCATCAAGAATGGGAGGCCGCTACGTGGTTATACGTGGCTATTGGGGATGTTCATTTCCATATGAAGAATTACGATAAGGCATTCAAATGCTTTTATAACGCTGTACAATGTCCGAAGGGAATAGGGAATCCCTATATTCATCTTCGGTTAGGACAGTTGTATTATGAACAGGAGAACCTTGAAAAGGCGGCGGACGAGTTAACACGGGCTTACATGGGTGCCGGTATGGGGATTTTCATGGAGGATGACCCAAAGTATCTTGAGTTTTTGGAGACAAAAATAGAGATTTGATGTCGGAGGACAAGCACATACACGCATAAGACGCCGCGGAATACGCGGCTTTTTTATGTTGCGTTTTTGATACCACTACATAAATAATTTTAATTTTTTTGTTAACTATACATGTGAAGAGGTGATCAAGTTGAAATCCAACACATAATGATCACCTTTTGACGGTATTTCGGACTCCTGGCTGGAGAAACGTACCACTTTGGATTTATCATAACGGGACCCTGGTAAAAAGACCGCAGACAACGTAAGTAAGCTAAAATTTTTGGTATATGTTATGATATGAATAATTAACTGTAAATATATAAGTTTCTATTCATTTGTTAGAACGGACAGATAATAACTGCTCAGTATTAATCTATTCATGGGACGAATAGTAATGTTCAGGTTCCATCACCATATTTCCTTGAGGGGAGACATCTGTTTTGGATGCGCAGTTTCTAGATTTATTGGCCCAGAAATATGATACGGAAGAAAAAGTCATAACAGAGATCATCAACCTTGAAGCGATCTCCAATCTCCCCAAGGGAACTGAGCATTTTGTCAGTGATTTGCATGGGGAGTTCCAGGCTTTTCAGCATGTACTAAGAAACGGTTCGGGTACCGTAAAAGAGAAAATCAAAGATTTATTCCGTGAGGTTTGGACGGATCATGAAATCAATGATTTTGCGGCGTTAGTTTATTATCCGGAAGAAAAAATACAGCTGGTTAAAGGGGACCTGTGCAATAAACAAGCCTTGAACCGGTGGTATAGACAAATGATTGAACAAATGCTTAAGCTCATTTCTTATGCCTCTTCCAAATATACGCGCTCGAAATTGCGTAAAGCTCTGCCGGAGCAGTTTGTCTATGTTGTAGAAGAGCTTCTATATAAGACGGATTCGACCCACAATAAGGATCCTTATTATGAGGAAATATACCGGCAAATTATCTCCCTGGGTCTGGCGGACAAGCTCATTATCGGCCTTGCTTATACGACCCAGCGCCTGGTGGTTGACCATCTTCATGTGGTCGGAGATATCTATGACCGCGGGCCGGACCCCGATAAAATTATGGACACGCTAATTAACTACCATTCTGTAGACATTCAGTGGGGGAACCATGATGTCCTGTGGATAGGCGCCTATGCGGGTTCCCTGGTCTGCCTTGCGAATATTATCCGGATCTGTGCCAGATACGACAATCTGGACATCATCGAAGACGTATACGGAATTAATCTTCGCCCACTGCTGAACTTGGCAGAGAAATACTATGATGACAATCCGGCCTTCAGACCGAAGCTGCAGGCCAACCATAACGTATCGGAGCAGGAAATCCTGCAGATCACCAAAATTCACCAAGCCATTGCCATGATCCAGTTTAAACTTGAAATCCCGATTATCAAGAGACGCCCATATTTTAATATGTCTGAAAGGCTTCTGCTTGAGCAGATTGATTACGACAACAATGAAATCAAGATCGGCGGAAAAACGTACCCGCTGGAAAACACCTGTTTCGCAACCGTAAATCCGCAGCAGCCTGAACAATTACTGGAGGAAGAACAGGATGTGCTGGAGAAGCTGCTGTTCTCCGTTCAGCATTCCGAAAAGCTGGCCAGACATATGAATTTTCTTATGAAAAAGGGCAGTCTTTATTTAAAATACAACGGGAATTTGTTAATCCACGGCTGTATTCCTTTGGATGAAGAAGGAAACATGGAAGAAATGCAGATTGAAGACAAGACGTATTCAGGCCGTCAACTGCTCGATGTTCTTGAATATTATTTACGTTATGCCTTTGCGCATCCGGAAGAGACTGATGATCTGGCTACGGATATGGTATGGTACATCTGGACAGGGGAATGTTCCTCGCTCTTTGGAAAAAGAGAAATGACCACCTTTGAACGGTACTTTATCCAAGATAAAGAAAGCCATAAGGAGAGAAAGAACCCTTACTACCATTTGCGTGAAAATGAAGATATCTGCCGGAAAATCCTGCTGGAGTTTGATTTGAATCCGGATCATGGACATATCATTAACGGCCACACGCCAGTTAGAGAAATTCGTGGAGAGAATCCCGTTAAAGCAAACGGGAAAATGGTTGTCATTGACGGCGGTTTTTCCAAAGCTTATCAATCCACAACGGGCATCGCCGGATATACCTTGTTGTATAATTCCTTTGGCATGCAGCTCGTCGCCCACCAGAAATTCAACTCAAAAGAAGATGTGTTATGTAACGGAACGGATGTATTGTCTATAAAAAGACTGGTGGACAAAGAACTGGAGCGGAAGCTGGTGAGGGAAACCAATGTTGGGGAGAAGCTGCTGCAGAGAATCTCAAATTTGAAGAATCTCCTGGAATATCGCTACATGAAATGAAACAGCTGCTAATAAAAAGACACCATTATACTGCGACCGTTTCTCGGTACTCCGCCGGGGAACGGTCGTTTATGACCTGAAACCAGTTATATGATTTACACTTGATCTGAGAGGTACATAACTTGAAAATAAAATAATGCTGGACACTTAATAAAGAATCATTATAAAGTATCTATAAAAAGATATTACTACTCACTGATTCAAGCAAAATGAGACAAACAGGAGGGTCACATGATGAAAATTGAACATATTGCTATGTACGTTAATGATTTATCGCTTAATAAAGAATTTTACATTAAATTTTTCAATGCAACGTCGAATGACCTGTATCATAACCCAACGACGGGATTAAGAACATACTTTCTAACATTCGAAAACGGAGCAAGACTAGAAATTATGAATCGACCAAACATGGTGGATGAACAGAAAGAGTTGATGCGAACAGGTTTAATTCATCTCGCATTTAGTGTAGGAAGTAAAGAAAAAGTGGATTCATTAACCAAGAAGATCGTGGAGGCGGGTTACCCCATCTTAAGCGGCCCTCGCACAACCGGTGATGGCTATTATGAAAGTTGTATCTTAGGACCTGAGTCTATTCAAATTGAAATCACGGTATAATTAGATCATTTCATTGGATTTGGCTAACAAACAAATAAGAGGGGCTGATAAATATGAAAGAAGAAGAGCGTATTTTCCAAGGTATGTTATTTAGTCCAGCACATCCTGATTTGAGAATGATAAAACAGCGTGCTCATAAGCTTAGCCATCAATATAGTGACACTTACGAGGAGCAGGGAGAAGAACGTGAAGCTATACTCCAGCAATTGCTCGGACGTGTAGGAAAGCATTGCTTTATGCAAGGGCCAATCTTTTTTCATTATGGAACACATACCGAAATCGGCGATTATTTTTTTGCCAATTATAATCTAACGGTCCAGGACGACACCAAGGTTACGATTGGAAGCCATACCCTTTTTGGCCCCAATGTAACCATCGCTACACCAATCCACCCCTTTATCGCTTCGGAACGAAAACAGATGATCGACCAGCACGGAGAGAT
Source organism: Paenibacillus jiangxiensis (assembly GCF_046098255.1). Classification (NCBI taxonomy): domain Bacteria; kingdom Bacillati; phylum Bacillota; class Bacilli; order Caryophanales; family Paenibacillaceae; genus Paenibacillus; species Paenibacillus jiangxiensis. The sequence continues at coordinate 41,312 of NZ_JBJURI010000040.1, read as the reverse complement.
GAAGTCCTTATGTTATGCAAAACCCGTAACGATTGGCAACAATGTATGGCTCGCAGCCAATGTAACGGTTTGTGGCGGGGTTACCATCGGTGACGGTTGTGTGATTGGTGCCGGGAGCGTGGTAACTCGTGATATTCCGGCGAATACCTTTGCTGCTGGCGTTCCGTGTAAGGTCATTCGCCCTATAACTGAAGCTGACAGCATGCGCTTTAAACCTGAAATATTAGCAGATTGCCGTATCGATGAATAAAATCGTTTACTCGACCGAATAAAGACTTCTCAGCATTATCAATGAGTACCAAGGAAAAAGAGAGCATCTATCGAAAAGTTTGCTCTCTTTTACTTGAGCTCACGGAACCCTCTTTCATGGACTGTTCTTAAAGCGGCTGAGCATCTCGAGGACAAAGTCCTTCATGAATTATAGCAACAAAAAGGCGTTTTTGGATCATGAACTTACTTCAGCAAATCTTCCAACAGTTCGTCGGTCCCCAAGTTTTCGACTGGCGTGAACACCCTCATCGCAAAATCACTGCTCTCAGAGATTGTAAACGTATGGTAACGGAAGGTCAGCAGCCCAGCTTCGGGAAGACGGATTATTTGTTCCCCTTCCAAAGTACCGGAAACATCATGTCGTTCCCATAGTGTCCGGAATTCCTCGCTCCTGTCACATAACTTGTCAACTAGTTCTTGATACCACGAATCGTTCATGTACAAGGCAAACCGACTTCTGAAATGAGCCACCATCGCAGAGGCGACATTCTCCCAATTCACGATGCGAGACTTGCTTTCCTCCACCGCAAAGACGCGCCAAAGCATATTTCTTCCGAGCTCCGGGTCTCGACTGAAGTCTTTGCACAAAGTACCCGATATTTGGTTCCATGCGAGAACGTTCCAGCGTTTGTCGATAATGTAGGCCGGATAGGTTCCCATCCTGTCCAGAATCTTCTGCAGGGAAGAAGGGACGGAATCGTCCGCTTTTGGCTCTGGAAGCGAGGAAGGATTGGCCAATACGAGAAGATGGTTGCGTTCGTCGCTGCTGAGACGTAATGTTCGTGCCAAGCTTTCCAAGACTTGCTCCGACACACGAATGTCCCGGCCTTGCTCCAGCGCGGTATACCAAGCTAAGGAAATGCCTGATAAGCTCGACACTTCTTCCCGTCTCAAGCCTGTCATGCGGCGGCGTGACGTTTCAACCTGCAAACCCACCTCTCTCGGGGATAAACGCAAGCGACGTGACCGGAGAAAGTCAGCCAATTGTTTTCGTCTTCTTTCATCATTCATAAAGATGTTACCTCTCCATATGGTGATAGAATTTATACTAGTATTCGTGCCAATAGTATTCGGAACAATACTATAAATGCAGACCTGTTTGTCGGTTCCATGACCCATTATAATTGCGTTATCGTCCGTTGGGAAGGAGGAGTCTATTGTGAAAACAGAGCAGATCGAAAGTGGGCATAGCTTCAAAGGCAAACGTGTTGTTATTCTTGGAGGAACGTCTGGAATCGGGTTTGCGGCAGCTGAAGCCGCTGCACGGGAAGGGGCATTCTTGGTCGTCGTGTCCAGTCGAAAAGAAAGAGTTGACCGTGCCGTTTCGCGTTTGCCCGAAGGTACCGAAGGGTATGTGGTTGATTTGACGGATGAGGAACAGGTTCGACAATTTTTCAGCGAGATCGGGGAATTCGATCACTTGCTCTTTACTGCCGGCGACCCAATGATGGTCGAAAGTCTCGACGCCATCGACGTCGAGACAGCGCACCGATTGTTTAACGTGCGATACTGGGGAGCGTTTATGGCTGCCAAATACGGCAGCCGAAACATCAGGCGGGGCGGTTCAATCACATTGACTTCCGGCGTTGCCGGAGCTCGTCCGCAGAAGGGGCTTACTGTTGCAGCCAGCATATGCGGCGCTGTCGAGTCGCTCACCAGGGCGTTGGCCGTCGAACTGAGTCCGCTTCGCGTCAACGCCGTTTGCTTCGGCATTATGCGTACCGAGTTTTGGAATGACGTTCCTGAGGAACACCGGAACACAATGTATGAAAATGTAGGGGAATCACTTCCAGTTGGGCGAATCGGCGAACCGGAGGATGGTGCCGAAGCATTTTTATACTTAATGCGGGAGAACTATTCTACCGGTCAGATCGTTGTCGTGGATGGCGGTTCTACTCTGGTTTAAGTATTTTGTAGGATGAACGGCAAACGTAAGCCTCTTCCTGAACGTCACTTTGTGAACATCAAATCACCCCCTTCTATCAGTCGGATGGGGGTGAATGTATGATGAATATAGTTATTTATTTTCCATAAATATGTTATTATTGGAAACGGGCGATGATTTTCTTTGTTTGGTCGATAAGGAAGGGAGGGGCGGATTCTCGAATCATTAAATCTGCATCAAGAGAGTAACTTCACTGCTTGTTGAAAAAACAATATGATAAGCGGGGGTTAGGTTATGCTCAAAAAGATGAAGAAATATGGAGTTTGCAGCTTAGCACTTGTATTGCTGGCTTCTGTGGTATTTACCGGATGGAGTACCCGCGCTTCAGCAGCTGATTTCAGATCATTGCAGGCTTCGCAAATTGTGTCGGAGATGGGTGCAGGATGGAATTTGGGGAATCAGCTTGAAGCAACGGTAAACGGCATACCGAATGAGACAGCTTGGGGCAATCCGGTCGTTACCCCGGAGCTGATCAAAAAAGTGAAGGCTGCGGGCTTCAAAACGATTCGGATCCCCGTTTCCTACTTCAATCATATTGGAAGCGCTCCCAATTATACCATTAACGCCGCATGGTTGAATCGCATCCAAACCGTAGTTGACTATGCTTACAATGAAGGCTTGTATGTCGTCATAAACATTCATGGCGATGGGTACAATTCCATACCGGGTGCATGGTTGCTGGTGAATGGAGGCGACCAAGCTGCTATTAAGGAAAAGTATCAGCGGGTTTGGCAGCAGATTGCTACCAAGTTCAGCAGCTATAGTGAGCGTCTTATTTTTGAATCCATGAACGAAGTGTTTGATGGGAACTACGGCAATCCCAATCCGGCATATTACGCGAATCTGAACGCCTACAATCAACTCTTCGTGGATACTGTCCGAAAGACCGGTGGCAATAACAATGCCAGATGGTTGCTAATTCCGGGCTGGAATACCAATATTGATTATACTGCAGGTAACTATGGCTTCGTTCTTCCGACAGATCATTTCAGATCCCCGGCAATTCCTAACTCGCAAAAGAGAATCATGATCTCGGCACACTATTACTCTCCTTGGGATTATGCAGGTGAAGAATCCGGTACGATTACACAGTGGGGAGCAACAGCAACGAATCCTTCCAAAAAGTCTACTTGGGGACAAGAGGATTATCTGGATTCGCAATTCAAATCCATGTACGATAAGTTTGTAACTCAAGGCTATCCTGTTGTAATCGGTGAATTCGGCTCCATCGATAAAACGGCGTATGATCCAAGCAATAATGTATATCGTCAAGCCTATGCCAAAGCTGTGACAGCAACCGCGAAGAAATATAAAATGGTTCCCGTTTATTGGGACAATGGACATAACGGTCAGCATGGTTTCGCTTTGTTTAACCGTTCAAACTATACCGTTACCCAGCAAGGCATCATTAATGCCATCATGCAAGGCATGCAATAATCAAATATTGCGCCAAACCGGGCAAACGGCGTGTTCCTGTCAAAGAGAGGGACATGCCGTTTCATCTATCTATTGTCAAGGGATATTATGGGTCGGACTGGATTGTATTGTTGTGTCGAGGGACAAGAACATAGTCCCATTGAAAGTCGCTATTTTAGCGGCTTTTTTATTTTATCGGTACAAGCTCTTGTCCCGAGCCAAGGTCAAGAACTTGTACCGATTGCCGTAATGGACAAGAACATGTTCCGATTACCGATTAGATGAGTATCTGTGCTACCTTGAAACCATGCTATCCACTATTCTTTGAGCGCACCGATCATAACGCCATGCACAAAATATTTTTGCAGAAACGGATACAGGACCAAGATCGGCAATGTAGACACCATGATCGTGGCGTATTTTATCGTTATGCCGATATCCAAACGATCGCCGGTCGCTGCTCCTGTCATCATACTATCTGTGCTGTTGGAAATCAGAATCTCCCTGAGCACCAGTTGAAGGGGGAACAGTTCCCGGTCACATAAATAAATCAATGCATTGAAATACGAGTTCCAATGTCCGACGGCGTACCATAAAATCATGACGGCAATTACGGACATGGAAAGGGGGATCATAATCCTGGTCATAATAACCCAGTCATTCGCTCCGTCGATGCGTGCGGATTCCTCCTAACTTGCCGGAATGCCTTGAAATGCAGTTCGCATAATAATTAAATTGAACGAATTGATCGCTCCTGGCAACACGACCTGGAAGAATAAATATCCCCCTTGATCAAAAGTAGGGGGCACTGCGGATTCCTATATTTTTTTATTGAAAACGTTCTTTCGATCTTATATAATAGATTTACAATTAATATTAGGGTTGTTACTGTATAGCAGGCAAAGCCTAAACCGATCCGAACTAAATGATATTTAGTCTTGGGTTTGTTTGGGCTTTTTTGTTATTAAAAAAACAAAGTGGGCGAAATCGTGAGAATTAAGAAAATATTCAACAATAATGTTGCTCTAGTTGAAGGGCCTAATCGATCTGAGATGATTGTTATTGGGAAGGGACTAGCCTACCATAAAACTCCAGGTGAACATATAGACCCGGCGAGAATTGAAAAGACTTTTGTAATGGAAACAAAAGAATTGTCTGAGCGGCTTTCTACATTATTAAGTGAAATTCCTCCAGAGCATCTAGAATTAACGGACCAAATTATTCGTTACGCAGTGAAGGATCTGCAAACTTCCTTCAGCAATAATATATACTTGGCCCTTACCGATCATATTAGTTATGCAATTACGCGCTCTGCGCAGGGAATGGGCCTCAAAAACGCACTGCTCTGGGAGATACAGAAATTCTATCCAAAAGAATATCAAACAGCATTGCATGCTTTACAAATTATTGAAAAGAAAACCGGCTTTAAGCTTCCTTTAGATGAAGCTGGTTTTATCGCAATGCATTTTGTAAATGGTCAGCAGGACGGTCAGGAAATGGAGCAGACCGTGCTAGTTACCCAAATGGTTCAAGGAATCCTAAATATAGTAACGCTTCACTATGGGATTGAATTGGATGAGAATTCGTTAAACTACAGTCGCTTTGTGACTCATTTGAGATATTTTTCATATCGCGCTATGCGTCACGAAACGATTCCTTCTGAGGATGATGAACTCTATAAACAAGTTGTTTCCAAGTATCCGGAAGCTTTTGCCTGCAGTGAGAAGGTTAGGACTTATTTATGGGAAGAGTATCAGATTGAGACGACCGAGAGTGAAATGGTTTATTTCATACTCCATATCAGGCGCGTGACCAGTAGGAATTAGTTTATTCACAATAAAGAACAGGGTTGTTACCATTCGTTGGGCAAAGCCTGGATAAGTGATAAGTACACTTTTTTGGTGTATTTCATCACCTATTCAGGTTTTTTTATTTTATATATACCCATGATACCCAGAATAAGTTTAAAGGAGCTGTGCAATGAAGTACGAAAAATTAGCAAAGGATATTATGCACTATATTGGTGGGGAGGAGAATGTTTCCAATCTTGTTCATTGTGCAACTCGGTTGAGATTTAATCTAAAGGATAACCAGTTGCCGGACAAAGAGAAGCTGAAAAGCTTGGAAGGCGTACTGACGGTCGTAGAAAGTGGGGGTCAATTTCAAGTTGTTATCGGGAATGACGTTTCACATGTATACCAAGAGATCAAGAAGAGCAACAAACTGGATCATGGGAATTCTGACTCAGCAGACGTGGAACAATCCAAAGAAAAACTGATGTCCAGAATTTTTGCAGTGATTTCCGGAAGTTTATCTCCACTGTTACCTGCAATGGCTGGGGCCGGGATTCTTAAAGCCTTTTTAACACTGTTTATTTCTTTTGGGTGGATATCTGCTGAAAGTGGAACTTATCTCATTTTGGCTGCAGCAGCAAATGCCGTCTTTTATTTCCTGCCTATATTTTTAGGTATTACTGCGGCCATCAAATTTGGCGCTAATCCTTACGTAGGCGGAGTGATCGGTGCATCATTAATGGAACCGAACTTTACGGGGTTATTGGCGAAAGGAGATACCTCTTCCTTTTTGGGTATTCCTGTAGTCTTAATGGATTATTCGGCAACTGTCTTCCCGGTATTCGTTGCCATTTGGATTTTCTCTTACGTTGAAAAAATCCTTAAAAAAGTCATTCACAAAGAGCTTCAGACGTTCTTGGTTCCCTTGTTATGTCTAGTCATCATTGTGCCGCTCACCGTCATGATTTTTGGTCCGTTTGGAGTGTATATCGGAAACGCCATAGCAGATGCCATTAATTATCTTATGGGAGTAAGCGGGTTGTTAACAGGAGCTGTCATTGGTGGATTAATCTTTTTCCTTGTTATTTTTGGTCTTCATTGGGGCATCATTCCGATCGTTCTGGCAAATCTTACGAAAGGAACCGATCCAATTCTTGCGATGTGGGCTGCCTCTAACTTTGCAATGGCAGGGGTGGCACTTGCTGTCTTCCTTAAGTCTCAAAAGGAAAAGTCGTTAAGATCCATTGCTGGTTCTTCTACGTTAAGTTTATTGTTAGCCGGTGTCTCTGAGCCAACGGTCTACGGAATATTGCTGCGTTACAAACGTACAATCCCATTTGTCATCATTGCCGGAGCTGTTGGTGGGGCCATTAATGGTGGATTCCATACGTATGCTACAGCTTTTGTTTTTCAGAATGTTTTCTCCATTGGTGCATTCGAACCCGTTGGTTATTACTTAATTGGTATCGCCGTTTCTATGGGGATTGGTTTGATACTGACGATTCTTTTTGGGTATCAGGACAAAAAAAATGTTGTTGTTGCTGAACAAATCGATGTGCCTCCTACTGCAAAAGAAAAAATGGTTCAGTCAGAAGCAAGTGCTAGGCCTAGTCCAACGGATGCTGTACCGATTTTGAAGAAGGAAGTGCTTCTCAGCCCATTAACTGGAGATGTAAAACCCTTGACTGAAGTTCCCGATCCTGCATTTGCGGAAGGTGCTATGGGAAAAGGCATTGCTATTCTTCCTACAGTTGGACAAGTTGTGTCTCCGGTGAATGGCACCGTGGGTACCATCCTCAAATCAGGACATGCTGTGATTCTTATGTCTGAGAACGGGGGAGAAATATTGATTCATGTTGGAATCAACACAGTTCAATTAAAAGGACAACATTTCATGCCTCGGGTTAAAGCAGGGGATCAGGTCAAACAAGGAGATCTATTGATTGATTTTGATCTGGAGAAAATCAAGGAAGCTGGGTACAATCCGATCACTCCTGTTATTATTTCGAATACTGCCGACTATTTGGATGTTATTGAAACAACAAACTCTTCGGTTACAGCACAAGATAAAATACTGACGCTTGTTGTCTAACAAAAGGAGGAGGGGGGTAAATACTTTGAAGTCCAAACACTTTTCCTGAGAACTTTTTACATATGCTTCAAAAATCAGTTGAAGCATACGTAAAAGATTAAACTTTTAAACCATTAATCAGAGAGTTGATGATTAATGGTTTTTTTGTGGTCACCCAACAAACCATCCAGCAGTGACGATTTGATTGATACATACATATGTACAAAATAGTATATAATATCAATTTCTAAGTTTTATTGACGAGCCTATGATTCTACTGTATTTTCATACAGTGTTACACATCTATGTGGACATCCGTTTCATTGGAACAGAAATGTCCTTTTTCTTATCCGTCTCTGGATTCTAAGCGAAAAGCTTTGTAATCTGGATTACAGAAGAGGAAATTATGGTGGTTTATGATGGATGTAACACTCCGCTATAGGTTATGTTACACGAGGAACGATTATCGCGGAGCGTGGAGCGGTTGTCGTTTGCAACATTGAAAGGAGGAGCAAAATGTTACATTATGAAGCGATGGAAAACATAACATCATTTTTGCCACAAATAAAGATATTTGAATCGCTTCCGGCAGAAATTATCCGTGAAATCGAACAATTGGTAACAAGATCAAATACGTATAAGCTTTCAAAAAACTCTATTCTTCAGACGCCCGGTGATGAAAGGAATGGCTTGTTTTTCGTAATCGCCGGTAAACTTCGCTTATACAAAACCAATTCGGCCGGCAAACAACATACGGTCTGCATCCTAAGCGAAGGCGGCATGTTTGGTGAAGTTGAAACGTTTTCATTGGGCACAAGAGGGACTTATGTGGAGACAATGGAAGACTCGATTGTTTTTTCAATTCCGACTGAACAATTCGAACCGCTTTTAGGCAAGTATCCTGAATTGTCTTTACGATTTTTATCGGAAATAAGCAAACGCCTGCGAGATCAGGATGAATTGGTGGAAAAATTGGTTTTTAGGGATCTACGCGGTAAAGTGCTTTACTTTCTCCACCGGCTATCTAAAAAGTTCGGCGTAGAGGAAAATGGATACCGAAAAATTGATATTCCCCTGACTCATCAAGAATTGGCCAATATGATCGGTGCCACAAGAGAAGCGGTATCGCTTACCTTACAGGAACTATCCAATGAAGGTATTATCGTGACCAGCCGTAGAATGGTCATGATTCATATCGAAAAAGCGATGAAAGAACTAGCTTGATTTCATGACCCGTATGAATTTCCCTTCGACTGTATGTTTTTCGACGTAATCTAAATTACTGTCGAATTGTTCATCTAGCGTTATGATAAATGCCGTAACGGAATCACTGCTAAATATGAAACTTATAGGAGGAGCCAACATGTCCAATCAACAAGTTCAACAAGAATTACGAAGGAACACTGGGCGATTTAATTGTGGATAGAAGCGTCAGCTGGTTGCAACCGAAGGGCGAATGGGGAAGTCATATAACGAATGTGTGATGACGTAGAATCTTTAACGCTTTAAGTGCGTGTTCAAAAAGTCAGATTTTCAGCACCGAGAAGGTTGAATGAAGATAGGGACTGAGGAGCGGAGCGTACTTAGGGGTCGTGAGCACCGGAAGTCCCGGCTGAATTCAAGATTCGATGTCGAGTCCGCTTCCTGATTTCCTTCGTGATCAAAAGATGACTTTTTGAACTACCTCTTTAAGGTCCAGGAGGATGCATTAATTTTATGGGAGGCATATAGACATGGGGAAATTTGAAGGAAAGGTAGCAGTTATCACCGGAGGAACAAGCGGTATCGGACTTACGACGGCACAACGATTCGTTTCGGAAGGGGCCTACGTATTCATTACCGGCCGCAGACAAAGCGAGCTGGACGCGGCAGTAAAATTGATCGGTGACCGGGTTACCGGCGTTCAAGGTGACATTTCTAATTTGAAGGACTTGGACAAACTGTTTGATACGGTAAAGCAGGAGAAAGGACATCTGGATATTCTATTCGCAAACGCTGGACTTGGCAGCATTCTGCCCTTGGGTCAAATTACGGAAGAGCAGTACGACACGACCTTCGACGTGAACGTAAAGGGTACTTTGTTCACCATCCAAAAGGCTTTGCCGCTGTTTCCAAATATGACGGGAACCATCATCTTAACCGGCTCGACGGCGGGTACGATCGGCGACGCAGGGTTTAGTGTCTACGGAGGTACCAAGGCGGCTCTCCGTCAGATGGCGAGGAGCTGGATAATGGATTTGAAAGGCACAGGGATAAGACTTAATGTACTGAGCCCTGGCATGGTCCACACGCCAGCTTATGATGATCTGTTTGGCGAGGCGCTAAATCAAGTTCTTGAATCGGCGAAGAATGTCGTTCCGTTAAGCCGCTTGGGCAAGACGGAGGAGATTGCCAGCGCGGTGATGTTTCTGGCCTCGGAGGAAAGCAGCTATGTGAACGGTGTCGAATTGTTCGTAGACGGCGGTATGGCTCAAGTCTGACCTTGAATCAGAAGGGATGAGTTGTCATTTAGTAATTCCTAATAAGCCGATGTATCAACTCAGGCAGAGGAGTCTATATAAGCTGATTGTAAGACGACAAGAACATACACGCTTAATAGCCGCATAGCTGCGGCTATTTTTTTGTTAGGATATTATTCTTTAAAACGTCTTACTTACTCTTTGGGCAACAATTTGTACATAAGCTAATATTTTCCGTAATCAATAGGTTTATCAACCCAATTCCCTGTCTTTTTAGAACACTGCATCCCTCTCTAGGTTGTCTATTGTGCTTATGCCTGTAAAAATATATTATATATATAAATCTTATTAAGTGAATTGGTGATGTGATAATCATGAACACGAATGACCGAATACCGTTATACCAACAAATTCAAGAATATATCCGCACAATAATCATCACAGAGAAAATGAAGCCAGGTGATCGAATACCGACAGATAAGGAGCTGATGGATCAATTTAATGTCAGTAAAATCACGGTTGTAAATGCCCTTACAGGTTTAGCTAATGAGAAGCTGATCGATCGTGTGCCTGGTAAAGGGAGTTTTGTCGCGGAAGAGACCGTCACAGCTAATTCTAATTCTGAACCTTCGCTTATGAGTAGAAGGGGACTACATACGGGGATGATTGGGCTTATTATGCCCACGATCCACGATTACTTCGCTATCCGGCTGATTGAAGGGATTGAACAAGCGCTCAATCAGGAAGGTTATCGCAGCATGATCATGTTGACGGATGGCAAGAGCGAGAAAGAGAAGGCCGCGATCAAGGAGCTTAGAGCGCTTGGAGCGGAGGGACTACTCATCTTTCCTGTCGATGAAGAGAATTATAATGAGGAAATTCTCGGCATGAAGCTGTCCGGGTTCCCTTTCCTGCTGATTGACCGGTATTTGCCGGGAGTCGAAACCCATTATATCGCGGCAGATGGAAAACTGGGTGCAAAGCTGGCGGTTGAACATCTCTGGGAGCTGGGACACCGTGATATTGCCATCTGCTCGGATTCACCGCTGCAAACCGTTACGGTCCAGGACCGGATAGAAGGTTATATGGAAGCATTAAAAGATAAAGGAGCGCTTATTAATCCCGCCCATATGATTACGGATTTCAAGCCACTGACAGTTCTAAAGGACGCGGAAGACCATCCGCTGTATCGATATATCCGCAACAAAATGGTTACGGCTTATATATCCCTTAACGGCAGGCTTGGTGTACAGATCTTTCAAATGGCCAAACAAGCAGGGCTTCGTATTCCCGAAGACTTATCAATCGTAAGCTTTGATGATCCAACCTCTATCGTGGAAGAGTTCAGCATCTTCACTCACGTCAAGCAGTTTGAAAGGGATATGGGATTCCGCGCAGCAATCCAGCTACTTGAAGTCATCCGCAGTAATGGAGATATTAAAGGGTTCAGCAAGACACTGATTGAACCTGAACTTGTCATTAAACAAACATCAGGCACCAGTCCTTTGTCTTAAGTTTTGAGTATTGATATTAAAGTCTTTTCCGAATTTACGGAAAAGACTTTTTTATTTTCAATAAAACATATTGAATATATTATTAATGTATATTATATTTTGATAAATGGGTCTCCTCACACAGTCAGGGAGGTTAGAACTGGGATGCGAAACCGTAATGAAGAAAGAATTGGATTTCAGGAATCTGCCCCTTATCATCCAGATTATGATCTGCAGACAGACTTTGTCATGGTCTACGGGATTGATGAGACGATGCCGGAGCGTATTCAGGAATGGAAGGCACAAGGATACATTGTTCATTTGATGACCGGGGTAGCATGGGGGACTTATAACAGTTACTTAGACGGCGAAGTAGACGGAGAGACACATTGGGATGAAGCACAGACGGATCGGCATGGGGAGATGATTCTTCATGGAAAGAAGCCTGTTATCCCTTATATGGTACCTACCGTCTCTTTCGGCAGATTTCTCTCTGATCGAATTCGTTTGGCCGTTGATTCCGGCGTGGAAGCGATCCATTTGGAGGAACCTGAATTTTGGGTGAACGGCGGATACTCCGAATCCTTTAAAAGAGAGTGGCAGCTGTATTACAAAGAACCCTGGTGTCCGCCTCACGCTTCGCCCGACGCACAGTATAGAGCCTCTAAATTGAAAGCGTTTCTATATACACGCGTATTAGATCGCTTATGTACCGAGATGAAAGATTATGCTCTCAAACGCTACAATCGCGTCCTTCGTTTTTACGTTCCAACACACAGTTTGATCAATTATACACAGTGGCGGATCGTTAGCCCCCAATCCCGCTTGATAGAACTTCCTTCTGTGGATGGATATATAGCACAAATTTGGACCGGGACGTCACGTACTCCCAACGTATATGAAGGCGTACGAAAGGAACGCACTTTTGAAACCGCCTACCTGGAATATGGGGTGATGCAAGAGCTGGTAAGGGGAACAGATAGACGAATGTGGTTTCTTCATGATCCCATTGAAGACAATCCGAATCATACATGGGCCGATTATAAGCAGAATTATTTGAAAACGGTTGCAGCTTCACTGCTCCATCCCGGAGTTTCTCATTATGAAGTCGCGCCATGGCCGCGAAGAATTTTTAAAGGGACTTATAAAGCGGATGAGGGGCAGGAAAAAGTGGGGATTCCCGCCGATTATGCAACGACGCTGCTGAACGTCATGCACACACTCGGGAACATGAATCAGGACAACATCGAAACAGAAGATGAGTCTCTTCAGGTCGGTGTATTCATTGCCGATTCGGCGATGTTTCAGCGCATGAAGCCGGAGCCGGAAGCACCCGATGCCGGAAAATATGACGGAACAGATCCAGAAGCATTCCAGGAGGACGGGGATACGGAACTGCTCGATTTCTCTCCATTCTATGGACTGGCGCTGCCCTTACTTAAACATGGGATACCTGTGAGGCCTGTCCAGCTCGATAATGTGAGGCGATATCCGCATTACCTGGCCCCCTATCGTGTGCTTCTTTTGAGTTATGAGTTTATGAAGCCGGAGTACTCGGATATCCATTTTGCACTAGCCCAATGGGTACAGGATGGCGGAGCATTAGTCTATGTCGGTGATGACAGCGACCCCTATCACAACATTCGTGCATGGTGGAATGACGACCTTCGCAGTGGAAGTCCAAATCAGGTTTATCACTCTCCTCGCGAGCACTTATTTGAACAGCTTGGTCTTGAAACAAAGCAGCAGGGCATTCAGTACGCCGGTAAAGGATTGGTGAATTGGCTCTGTGTGCATCCGGCTGTCTGTTCTTCATCGAAGACTGGTGCAGATCAACTACGGCAGTCTGTAAGGGAAGCAGTGGACAAAATTTATGGTTCTCATGAACCCTGGAAATCAAAAAATTACTTCAAAATCAAGCGAGGTCCCTATATTATTGCCTCCGTTCTGGAGGAGTCGGTATCGGAAGAAGCCTTGGTGATCCTTGGTCCGGTTATTGACTTGTTTGATCCTGTCCTTCGCGTTCTGCCGGAAGTTCGTTTAGCCCCAGGAGAGCAGGCTCTGTTATATGATGTTACGGCTGGACGACCACAACATGGCAAAGTAAAACTCATCTCTGCCTCCTCCAGGATAGAAAACTTAACGATAACAGATGCGGGTTTCCAATTTGCAGCCAAAGGCCCAGCCAACCTGCAGGCAACTGCCAGACTATACTGCCCTGCCGAACCGGTAGCGGTCTGCTGTATGGGCCAGGGAGAGGAAGCGGCTGCAGTATGGGAATGGGAATGGGAATGGGATCCGAAATCACAAACCGTACTTCTACGGTATGAGCATGGCAGCGAGAATGAAATCAAGGTTCAGGCAAGTTGGAGTAGTGAAACTCTAAAAGCCTGATGAACGGGAGGGAGTAAAAACAATCATGCCGTACGAACCGATACGATTCGAACCCTTAAAACAATTATTGTCCAAACTCCGTGAAGCCATTTATGAACCGGTTACCCAGTTGAAAGCGACAGCATGGGTTACACCAGAGCCCGTCTCGTTCGCTGAAAGAATGTCGGGGGAAAAAATCACACTTTCGCCCGGGAAGCGATGGGGCGATTTATGGGATTGCGCCTGGTTTTGCTTTACGGGTCATATTTCACAATCCACACCGGATACAAAGGTCGTTCTTCTGCTGGATGTTAATGGCGAACTTTGTCTAGTGGATCACGAAGGGACACCCGTTCAAGGTTTAACCACAATCAATTCGGAATTTGATTTTACACTAGGCCTCCCCGGTAAGAGAGTAGTTCAAGTAGACCCTTCTTCGATAAGCAGCGGGGAAATTGAAATATGGGCAGATGCCGGCAATAATGACTTATTTGGCAAGTACTGCGGCGGAACCTTAAAAGAAGCGGTTATCGCGATCTGCCATGAAGACATCCGGGGGCTGTATTACGACATAGAGGTGCTGCTTGAAACGGCCGAGCATCTTCCCGCCGGCACTGCGCGCAGAGAAAAGATTCTTCAAACTCTATATGACGTTTCATTGCAATTGGCGAAATTCACACCTGACCGTATTCATCAGGCTAAGGAATTATTGGAGAGACAATTATCACTTCGTGGTGGGGACCCTGTATTCAGTATAAGCGCCGTTGGCCATGCCCATATTGATTTGGCTTGGTTATGGCCGATCCGCGAAACCATCCGCAAGGGCGCAAGAACTTTTTCGACGGTGCTTCGCATGATGGAACGGTATCCGGATTATGTATTCGGAGCAAGCCAGCCCCAGTTATATGATTGGATGAAGTCGCACTATCCGAAGCTGTATGACCAGATCAAGGAACGGGTGCGGGAAGGGCGATGGGAACCGCAAGGGGCCATGTGGGTGGAGTCAGACACCAATGTGCCGGGTGGGGAATCCCTTGTACGCCAGATTTTGTATGGTAAACGTTACTTTCAACAGGAATTCGGGCTCGAGATGAGGACACTTTGGATGCCAGACGTATTTGGATACTCCGCAAGCTTACCGCAGCTATTGAGGAAATCCGGTGTGCATTACATGATGACTCAAAAGCTGTCCTGGAGTGAGTATAACCGCCATCCACACCATTCCTTCCTATGGGAGGGTATCGATGGCTCTACAGTTTTAACGCATATGCCTCCGGAAGATACTTACAACAGCCCTGCTGCTCCACGCTCGATGATCAAAGCTGAGCGGGAGTACTTAGACAAGAATGTATCCAGCCACGCACTGATGCTGTTTGGTATAGGGGATGGAGGCGGGGGGCCAGGAGAAGAACATTTGGAACGGCTGGCTCGTGAGAAGAACCTGCTTGGGCTGGCTCCGGTTACACAGGAGCCTTCCTGGAAATTCTTCGAGCGGCTGAATGAAGAACGAGATCATTTCCAGACATGGCGTGGCGAGCTGTATCTGGAGAAACATCAAGGAACCTTGACCAGTCAGGCACGAAATAAGCGGTACAACCGGAAGATGGAGAAAGCGCTGCGTGAACTGGAATTTGCCGCTGTGCTTGCTGCCCAGTTAGGAATGCCATATCCATCCGAGAAACTGGAGACCCTCTGGAAGGAGGTTCTTCTGTACCAGTTCCACGACATCCTTCCAGGGTCTTCAATTAAGCGGGTATACGATGAATCATTAATACGGTATGAGGAATTACTCCGGCAGACAGAAGCCATGATCACCGAAACCCACCGTTATTTAGCAGGGCATATCTCGACGAGTGAGGTGGATGAGAAAGGAATTGTGGTGTTCAATTCACTGCCTTGGGAACGTGAGGAGTGGCTCCAGGTCAATGGGCGATGGCGTATCGTCCAGGTTCCGGCCATGGGATATACCGTCGTATCGGATGCGGCCGACCCTGCAGTCGAAGTTGAAGCAGCGTCCGGCATTGAAATAAACACGGAAACACCGGACTCCTACGTTCATGCAAGAACGAAGGAATGCAGCCTTGAGAATGACAAATGTATTGTGAAATTTGCCGAGAACGGCGGCATTCTCTCGATCCTGGATAAGGAGGAAGCCCGTGAAGTCATCCGGCAGGGCGGACTGGGTAATGACCTTCGTGTGTATCATGACGACGGGGACGCATGGGATTTCCGTCATGATTATTCGGCAAGCCCCGGCATGCCGTTAATTCTTCAGCATGTCCATGAACTTGTCGATGGTCCAAGAACCGGCCTGATCTTCGCCTATAGTTACGGAGCATCCACACTAACCCAGACAGTCGTTCTAACAGAGGGGAGCCGGCGTATCGACTTCGAGACCACTGCAGATTGGAGAGAGGAGGGTAAAATGCTGCGCACCTCTTTCCCTGTTGATATCCGTACCGATCAGGTACACTGTGAAATTCAGTTCGGCAGCCTGAGCAGGCCAACCCACCGCAACACCATGTGGGATTATGCGAAAGATGAGATATGCGCTCACCAATGGGTGGACTTATCGGAGCCTGATTACGGAGTAGCGCTGCTCAATGATTGCAAATACGGCCACCGGGCGATCCAGAACGTAATAGACCTTAATCTACTTCGCAGCACCTCTTATCCTGATCCGGCTGCAGATCGAGCCGAGCATAAGTTCACTTACTCGTTATACCCGCATCAAGGGAACCATGTACAGGCAGAAATTTATCGCAGAGGGAATGAGCTGAATATTCCGCTTCGTCCGGTTATCTTGTCACCATCATCATCAGACCGGCCCAAGGAAAAGCTGCCACATTCGAAAGTGTTCTTCCAGCCGAACCATCCGGGCATTATGGTGGAATCGGTCAAGAAGGCCGAGGACAGCAACGACATCATTATCCGTCTGTATGAGACATCGGGTACCCAAATCAAAACCAGACTATTTATCGGGTTGGAAGTAAGTGAAGTTTGGATGGTTGATCTCCTGGAAAATGAGATTTCATCGTTAGAAATTCAAGGGCAATCGATTAAAGAACAATCCGAGGTAGATTTATTCTTCAAACCATTTGAAATTATTTCGCTGCGATTAAAAGTAAAGCAGGAATAACAGGGGGCAGCTCCCCTTTAGCGAAAGGAGAGATGGGAATGTGATGAAGCCCACCCATCCATTGATGAAGCGGATCTGGAAACATAAGCTCTTTTACTTGTTCATGCTGCCTGGTATCGTCTGGTTCTTTCTATTCTCTTATGTGCCCCTGTATGGCATTCAAGTTGCCTTCAGGGATTACACTTTCATTGGCGGTTTCAGCGGAAGCCCTTGGGCCGGCATGAAGTATTTCCAGCAATTCTTTAACTATTATCAATCGGGTGATATCATCCGTAACACCGTTATCATCAGCTTCATGAAACTGCTTGTCGGCTTTCCAATGCCAATCCTTCTTGCACTTCTCTTGAATGAGGTGCGGCTATTGAAATTCAAGAAAACAGTTCAGACCTTGTCCTATTTACCTTATTTCGTATCCTGGATCGTGGTAGTCACCCTGATGCAGAGACTGCTTACTCCATATGGCGGTCCAGTCAATGATTTATTGGGATCATTTGGAGTGGAGCCCATCCAGTTCCTTAACAATCCGTCCTGGTTCTATCAATTGATCGTAGGATCCGATATTTGGAAAAATATTGGTTGGAACTCTATTATCTATATGGCTGCCATTGCGGGAATTGACCAGCAGCAATATGAAGCAGCCAAGATCGATGGCGCTGGACGTTTTCAACAGATGTGGCACATAACACTACCAGGTATCCGTAATGTAGCCATTATCCTGTTTATTCTGGCCGTGGGCAATTTGATGAGTGCTGGATATGAGCAGCTGCTTCTCCTGAATGGACCTGCAACTGCGAATATGGGCACTGTACTGGATGTGCATGCCATCAATTCCGGTATCCGGGAAGGGCGCCTCAGTTACGCCGCAGCTGTCGGATTATTTCAGAGCATTATTGGTCTGATTCTGGTTCTAACGGTCAATCGGATTGCGCGCAAAGCCAGTGATGTTTCCCTGTTCTAAGGAGGTGACGTTATGGAACGTAAATGGTCTATATTCTCCATTGTCAACTATAGCTTACTTGCTTTGATTGGCTTCTCCATGATCTACCCGTTTATTTATATTTTGGCTTATTCGCTGAATGACGGTAAAGATTCGATGCTGGGCGCCATCTATTTCCTTCCTCGTAAATTCACACTTGATAACTATGCCCAGGTTTTTGACAATCCCCGTATCTGGAAGGCGTACCAAATTACGCTCATGCGCACCGTACTGGGAACATTCCTGCATGTGATCCTGTGTACGCTCATGGCTTATGCGCTTTCCAAAAAGACGCTGCCCGGCCGCTCATTTTTCACCTTTTATATTTTCCTGCCTACCATCTTCAATGCCGGTTTCATTCCCTATTTCATTACGCTGCAGAAGCTGCACTTAATCAACAGCTTCTGGGTGTACGTTCTTCCTATGCTGTTTAATTTCATGCACATCGTTATCATCCGTACCTTTCTGCAGGGCATACCCGAGGAGCTCGAGGAATCCGCCCATATTGACGGTTATGGTGATTTTCAAATCTTCGTCAAGATTG
Source organism: Paenibacillus jiangxiensis (assembly GCF_046098255.1). NCBI lineage: Bacteria > Bacillati > Bacillota > Bacilli > Caryophanales > Paenibacillaceae > Paenibacillus > Paenibacillus jiangxiensis. The sequence continues at coordinate 22,833 of NZ_JBJURI010000040.1, read as the reverse complement.
TCTTGCCGCTTTCCGGACCTGTCTTGGCTACCATTTCCCTTTTTATCGGGGTGGCCCATTGGAATGACTGGTTCTCAGGGGCCTATTACGTATCCAATAAAGATTTGATTCCGGTACAAACACTCCTTCAAGAAATGCTGACGGAAGCTGAAGCGTTATCCAATTCGATGCAGCGAGCCGCGCAGCAGGGAGGACAGACGGTTGGGGGAACCGGCGGCGCAGGCGCTACGCCAGAATCACTTCGCATGGCGCTGCTTGTTATCACGGTCTTTCCCATTCTGTGTATTTATCCGTTTCTGCAACGATATTTCGTAAAGGGGGTTATGATTGGATCGGTTAAAGGCTAGATCATCCCGACCCGGAATTTATCCAAAGCTTTATGAAAATCATTGATATTCCTATTCCAGGAGGCGATTGGTTTGAAGTGGGTTTGGTCGAAAGGCGTATCCGCATTACTCGTGTCCGTCATGGTTGGAGGTTTGCTGGTCAGCTGCACGAATTCATCAGGAAATGAAGGTAACAGGCTCAAAATCCTGCACAATTGGAATGGCTCGAACGGGTCGGATAAAATAACCCCTGTAGAGGAAGTTATCAAGGAAAAAACCGGCGTTACCCTCGAGTGGGAGTATACCAAAGGCAGCGAAACCGAAAAAGTAAACCAGATTTTCGCCACACAGGATCTTCCGGATATTTATACCGGACCTGCTTGGGGAGGCGAATTGGATGGCATGATTAAGGCAGCCAACGAGGGGCAATTGGTGGATATCTCTGACAAGTTAAAGGATTATCCAAACCTATCCAAGTCTATTGCACCAGAAAATGTACCCCCGGCATTATATGAAAAGGCGATTGATGCATACGGCGGCAAAAAATATCTGCTTCTGCAAAATCAACCGGCTACAAACGAAGACGGCATGGATTGGCTCTATGGCTTCTATGTCCGCAAAGACATTGCTGAGAAGGTCGGCGTCGATCCGCAATCCATTGTTACAAAGGACGATTTCTACAACTTCCTCAAGAAGATTAAGGATGCCCATTTGGAGGAGAACGGCCAGCCGGTCTTTCCGCTGGGCGGTTTCAGTAACGGCTGGGCTGTTGGCATCGGCAACACCATGTTCTTCCCGGGCGCAAACTATGTAGATAAGGGAGACGGCACCGCCGAGCACAGCTTCTTCACGAAGGGTTATGAAGACTATACACTGTATTATCGCAAGCTGCTTGAAGAAGGACTGACAGATCCTGAAGCCTTCACCCAAACGGACCCGATTGCCAAGGAAAAAATCAATCAAGGCCGCATCGCGATCCTGGCCGCTCACTATCCGGCCATTCTGGATGCAACCAAAGAATATACCCTCTCACATCCGGGAAGCGAATTTATTCCTATCGGACCGCTGGAGCGGGCGGGCGTTGAGCCTGACCGGCCCGTGGATCTGGGGATTCAAGGCAATAATGTAACCGCTATCACCAAGAATTGTAAAGGCGCTTGTGTAGATGCAGCCCTTAAATTCCTCGATTTCATGGCGTCAGATGAAGGCTTCATGCTGGCCCGGTACGGGGTGCAGGGCGTTCATTGGGAGATGAAGGATGGCAAACCTGTCGCTAAACAGGAATGGTTTGATAAGTTCAGCACGGACACTACCATGAAGCTTCGCAAAAATGAAGGCATAAGCATTGGCCTGGAGTCCCTCACGGGGCTTGATCGCATCAATTCCAGCGCCGGCGGAGACATTTGGGCTGATCCGGAACGGATCGAAGCCATGGAGCAAGCACGAAAAATCCTCCGTCCAAACGGCATTCAAGTAATTACTGCCTATAATCCGGGTGATGTTATTACAAAAGCGCCGGAATGGGAAATGCTGAAGCCTTCAATGGACCGGATGGGAGATGCCTGGAAGGAAGCGGTTTTTGCAAAGTCGGACGAAGCCGCGATGAACATGATCAACGAACTCCGGGAGCAGCTCATGAAGACGGGATACGAGAAAGCCATGCAGTTCACGAACGATAGTTTGAAAGGAAAAGATATGGTGACCGTTCAGATGCCGAACTGATGACAACATGCTTTTAAGGAGATGAAGTAAAATGACAACAAAGCCATTCAGACCTCCATCCGTTCCTCTTGTAACCGTGGACCCTTATTTTAGCGTTTGGTCTTCTGCAGATCACCTGTACGATGATCACACCCGGCATTGGACGAACAAGGTCCACGGCATGGTTGGGCTTGCGATCATTGACGGTCATGCCAGACGTTTTATGGGAAAAACGGCCTCTCAGGATGAATCAGGATTTCCTGAGCCGGAGGCACTTGCTCAAACCGGGCTGACGGTGGATCCCGTAACCACTCAATATACTTTTCAAGGGGAAGGAATTGAACTTCAGGTCCAGTTCACCACACCTTTGCTGCTGGATGATCTTGAATTGTTATCCCGGCCGGTGACCTACGTGACTTTTCAAGCCAAATCTATGGATGGGAAGTCCCATCAACTTAAGATTTATTTCGACGTTACAAGCGAGTGGTGTGTACATTCACCGGATCAGCAAGTGACCTGGAAACAGCACGTGATTGAGGAGCAACTTAATGTCATGTCGGTGGGGACCGTAGAACAGCCGGTATTGCAGCGTGTTGGAGATGACACACGGATTGATTGGGGATATATGGTTCTTGCGGTTCCTCAGTCTCCCCGCATCCGGACGGTTATACATTCCATGGCAAGCCGAGAGCATTATTTCCGAACCGGTCAACTGCCAGCAGAGGATGATCCGCACCAGCCGAGGGCTGTCTCCGATAACATGCCTGTAATGGCAGCAGAGATAGACATGGGCATCATCCGAGATGTGCCGGAAACCCGGTTTCTGATGCTTGCGTATGACGATATACATTCGATTGAATATTTTCATAAACCGCTGGATGCCTATTGGAGACGAAACGGGTTAACGTTTCATGAAATGCTGCTATTGGCTGCCGATCAATATGAAGAGATCCTGCAAAGATGCGGGAGCTTGAATCGGGAGCTGTTAGCAGAAAGTGAAGCTGCAGGCGGTGAGAAATACCGTGACATCCTGGCCCTTTCGTACAGGCAGGCGATTGCTGCACATAAATTGGTTGCTGATGTTTCGGGTGACGTTTTATTTTTCTCCAAAGAGAACTTCAGTAATGGATGCATCGCAACGGTGGATGTCAGTTATCCGTCGATTCCGTTGTTTCTTAGGTATAATCCGGAACTGATTAAGGGCATGATGCGTCCGATATTTCAGTATGCCAAGAGCCTCAATTGGACGTTTGAGTTTGCGCCCCACGACGTAGGGACTTATCCGAAAGCCAATGGTCAGGTATATGGAGACAATGCGTTGGAAAATCAAATGCCGATTGAAGAATGTGGAAATATGCTCCTAATGACTGCAGCGGTATGCAAATATGAGGGAAGTGCAGACTTTGCCAGGGAACATTGGGAGCTGCTTACGAAATGGGCGGGGTATCTTCTGCAGAACGGGCTTGATCCAGAAAACCAGCTGTGCACCGATGACTTCGCCGGTCATTTGGCACACAACGCCAATCTGTCCGTTAAGGCGATATTAGGCATTGCCGCTTATGCGTATATGTGTGAAAAGCTTGGTTTACAGGAAGGGGCCACTTATCTTGCGGCAGCTGAAACGATGGCAAAAGAGTGGGTATCCATGGCAGATGCCGGGGATCACTATAAGCTCACTTTCGACAGCGGACCAGAGACCTGGAGCATGAAATACAATTTGGTGTGGGATCACCTTCTTGGCTTCAATCTGTTCCCACAAGAGGTTGCTGCTAAAGAGCTCCAATATTACAGGAACAAACAAAATCGCTTCGGCCTCCCGCTGGATAGCCGTGATACGTATACCAAATCGGATTGGCTGGTATGGTGTGCCTCCATGAGTTCAACCCAGGAAGAGTTTGAAGCCTTGATTACACCTCTATGGGATTTTATGAATCAAACCATCGCTCGTGTGCCGTTAACGGACTGGTATGACACAATCACTACGGAGCAGAAGAATTTTCAGAATCGTTCTGTTGTGGGGGGCTTCTTCATCTATTTACTCATCTCATCTCAATTAAAGGAGAAATGAAAATGATGATTCGTAAGTTAGCCATTTTGTGTATTTCCCTTGTCTGTTCAACGGTGTTATCAGCTGGCGCCTTTGCTGCTGATGATGCTTCTATGGAAGTAAATGCTTTGAAATGGCCTGAATCTCAAGCGCTTCCAACCTTCGGCAAAGCAAAATCTTTGGATGTGGCCAATGTATACGAGGCACCGGGAGATATCAAATTGCTCCTAACAACACTTGAAGGAGTCATAAATAGAGTACAGCCACGAATTTATGTGCAGCAGAATAAAGAGGATCCTTGGCTGAAAGATCTCCAGGTTCCATACAAACAGCACGATAACGCTATGGATGTTTTCAAGAAATATGCAAAAGAAATTAAAGGCATTATTATTTATGATCCTGATCTGCCGGATTCGATTAATGTAGCAACCACTCTTGCCGGACTCAAAAACGCCGTTGTGGCCAGTCCTGAACTTGCTGAGCAATTAACAGCGGCACCGTATAAGCTGCCGGTCCTGCAAGATCTGCAAGGCAAATTCAAGAGTCGGATGGACGCATACAATTGGCAGTATGAGAATCTTTGGAGCCAAACAACACAAAGAATGCTGGTCGGGTTAAGCCCAAATACCTCCATTCCGATTCCCCCGGATAATTTTGATTCGTTCCAAACGATTGGCATGGAGACGGAACAACTGCGCGATGCAAGCAATCGGAAAACATATGAATATGATTTGTCCCCTTACCTGGGCAATGAGGGTGTTTATCTCCGCTTCCAGGACGCCTTTCCTCAGGATGGCTGGGGACCAGCCGTGCATCAAGTTACTGTAAAGGCAGACGGTCAGGTCATCGCAGATTTTAAAACAGGTTCCGCTGAGGAAGAACCTTTCCTGTATGATCGGCAAGGCTCCAAATTTCTACCTGGCAGCGATCACCGCTTCGCCGACAATGGCAATTACTTCGTTTATGAATTTAAACCTTCTGCCGAAACGAAACAATTAACCGTATCTGTGGAAATGTGGAACCAATACAAAGTATCTGCAAGCAATATTAAACCCCTATCCTCCGAAGAGAAGGAGCCTTTTGGTTATCTCCGTGATTATGCTGTAGCCAATAAAGCAATGGTTTTCTGGCTGTCCACAAGTGTGCCGGAGGAAAAAGAGCTGTTCGAGAAGATTCTATCGGATGTCAAACCGGGGACCCCTTATCTGGGGTGGTTCGACAATGATGTTGAAGGAGAGGTCGCCGGCCTCGAACTAACGTCCCGTCACAGTGTGTATGTGCTTCCATCCGACTGGTTCCATAACATGACCGTATTTGCGGGAACCAAAGTAAAACAAGCACCGACACCCAGTCGATCGAACCTTAAGCTGGAGAATAAAATTTATGTGACCTACACCTTTGGCGAAGGGGATAATCTGCAATACGACCAGAACCATCTGCGCGACCTGTGGGATGATCCAAACCGGGGGAAAGTTCCTATTAACTGGACGGCAAGCCCGCTTTTGTATGACGCAGCACCAGCCATTCTAAATTATTACCGTTCAACGGCGACGGACAACGATCTGCTAGTTGCAGGACCATCCGGAGCGGGCTACTTCTACCCGCAAGTCTGGCCTCAAGAGACTTTTGCGGAATTTCTGAAAAAGTCCTATTCCTATCTTAAACAAACCGGCATGTCGTACCCTTATGTACTGAACCGTGAATCAGGCAGAGATGTTCCGCTCAGCGAAGCTATAGCAGCAGCGTATGAGAAATATTATAAACTCCAGGGTCTGTTCTTGGCCGGAGATGAACAAGACAATATTAAAGTCATGAACGGGAGCCTTCCGGTATCCATGATGCGCGGCATCTCAACTGTTCAGGACGGCAAAAATGTATTGGCCGATGCCAAGAAAGACTGGGATGGCGAATCTCCGATATTTATTTCCATTGGGATCAACGCGTGGGGAATGACGCCATCCGATGTTCTAGCGATTTCGGAATCACTTGGGCCAGAATATGAGGTCGTTAAAGCTGACGAATACTTCTCGCTTGTTCGAAAAGCCTATGGATTAACTAAATAAGATTTGACTTCCCATAATCAAAAATACGAAAAGAGGACGACCGGATTTTTCTGGTTGTCCTTTTTTAAAGTTAATAAAAGAGGGAGAGTTAAGCTAACGGGCAGTTTACATAAACGTAACTGATACATTTTGGATCTTGAAACCGTCTTTATACTGAAGCAGCGAAAGAAGGGAGGGGCTTAGGCTAGCCTGGCAGGTAAGATTGTAACGAACGAAAATGGAAGCTTTTTGAAAGGAGAATAGAGGTGAGATTGTTTGAACTGTTGCTTTTATTGTCAAACATCAGCTTGCTTGCATTAACAGTCGTATTAAAAAACGGACGGCCTAGAATTCCAGTATTCGTTGCAAGCGGGGCTGCCATGCTGTTACTGGTCATTCATTGGACGGTGGAAGGATACAGAGTTCAGCTATTTTTCCTATATTGCATGACGATCCTTTTTTTAGCCGTGACAGGTTATCGCTATTTTAAAAAAAATGGTCAAATGAGAATCCCCCGATTCCTGGCGGGTTCAGCTTATACTACTATAGCAATAATGCTGGTCGGAACAGCGGGTCTCATGTATGCTTTCCCCGTATTTAAACTACCTGAACCGACTGGCGAATTTAAGGTGGGAACGCAAACCTTTCATTTCGTGGATACGAATAGGGAAGAGATTTTCGACGAAGGCCGAGATGGCAAGAGAGAATTGATGGTTCAGGTATGGTATCCGGCTCAATCCGGCACCGGCAGGTACGCTCCCTTTGTTCCCGATGCCCAGATTTTACGTTATATGGCCGCGGACTATGGCCTTCCCGGGTTTACTTTTCAACACCTGAAGTACGTATCCAGTCATGCTTATTCGGGGGCCAAAGTCTCTTCGGCACAAACTTCATACCCGCTGATCCTTGCGAATCCCGGCAACAGCTCCTCAAGGTTCCTCCACACGTCGCAAGCCGAAAATCTCGCGAGTCACGGATATATCGTGGCCGTGATCGACCACACCTACAATACATTCGCAACCAAGTTTCCGGACGGGCGAATCACGACCGGCACAACGAACAACTTATTCTCGCCCGACCAGGATTACCGGACGAGTAGAGGAATTCGTGACAAGTTGGGAAAAGTTCTAACCGACGATGTGACGTTCGTGCTGGACCAATTCGAGCTCATCCAATCGGGGCAGATTCCAAGTCATCTCAAAGGGAGGATGGATCTCGGTAATGTCGGGGTGTTCGGCCATTCCATCGGCGGAGCGACGGCCTATGACGTTTCTTACGATCCGCGCATCGCGGTTGGAATCGACCTTGATGGAGGGCTTTATCGACTGCGTGACCGAGAGGGACTGCGAAAGCCGTTTTTGTTCATCCACTCGGAAAGCTATTTCGAAACATTAAAAAGGGTGATGGATAACCGAATCTACACAGATGCAGAACTTAACCGTATGGGCTCAACAAGAGAGTGGGAGGACCAAGTAACGGAAGATAAGAAGTTGGAGCTTGAAAGGATGCGCGAAACGGTTGACGCTGGGGGACAAGTCCTCTATATCGAAAATACGGAGCATTTGAATTTTGCCGACATACAGTTCATTTCTCCGGTTTTCAACATGCTGGGCATTACAGGAAAGATTGCCCCCGAAAGAGCGAACTCCGTTATCAATGCCTATATGCTGGATTTCTTCGATATGTATCTGAAAAATCAGGGCGGTATCTTAATGAAAGGAGCGGATAGCCGCTTTCCGGAGGTGAAGTTCGTAACCTCACTATAAAGTATGGAGCAGGCTACCGGTTTTGATATGCTAATTGTATGAACTTTGTGAATATAGCGTTATCTGAAAGATACGAAATAATTATTTTTTGAAGGGATGATTAAATAGAAGCCAGGGATATTAGTTTTTCTAAATGGAACTTCAAGTTCCGGCAAGTGTGTTTTTCACGGTGAAAACACCGGTTATCATCTCAAATAGAAAACAATGCCTGAAATATGAAAGAGCCGATAACCGCGTAATAGGGTTATCAGCTCTGTGTCTGTGCGGCTAGCTCTTTGACATGCGTTTATCAGCAACCTCCCGGTTATGTCACTTGTTGCCGGTCTTCTTGATCAAGTCCACGCCATCGTATGCCAGACTTTCCACACTTGCAGCCTTCTGCAGTAAGTAATGATCAAAAAAGTTCTTCGTATAGTCGGTAACAAGATTTCGCATCTCCATAGCATCCCGTTCGCCTCTGATTTCCTCATTAACACCGGTAAACACGATATCGCAGTAATCTAAATGCGCAACACGATCAACAGAGAAATAATAGGTTTCCATGCTATTGTTAGCGCCAATTATCGCATTCATGTTATAGTTAGGTTCACAAAACAGTAGCAAGAAGGGTTTCTTAAGGTCGCTGTCGAGAAGGCCGAACGCACCGCTATCCAAGCCAATCCCGCAGGCGAACCGGTCGTCGTCCCGGCAAACAATCGCCGTCGTAGGCCCTCCATAAGAATGTCCGACTATGCCCATGCCGATGTCAAGCAACAATCTGCCCTTAAAGATGGAATTCAGCTCTCCAGAGTCCAGTTTGTAAAGATAATCGGCTACATACCTTACATCTTCTGCCTGTAATTTGCTATACTCCGTTAACTTGGAAAGTATCGGAAGTGTAAGCACGCTTTGGCACATCTCAATGGCAGTTTCATCGTCAGGCCGCATCTCCATCTTACCAGCCAACGCCACCATCTCCGGATCTTCCGAAAACGCCATAATGACATCCGAAAAATCCTTTGATACATTAAACAGGCGCCCATCTTTACGCTTATACATCGTGCTATTCTGATGGCCGATGCTTACCACAATATATCCCATGCTTGCCAAGTCTGTACAGATCACAGTACCCCATTCTGGAGAACCGCCCCCGCCGCAAACATAGAATAACACCGGATAGCGCTCTTCCTTCCCGGAGAGAGCAAGGTCGTCGTAACACTGGGTCTTGATATCTATAGAGTAAGCATCCTTCAACGCAGCGAGAAGTGGCTGCTCATTCAACATCTCGTAGACTTCAGGAAACATGTACGTTGATGTAGTCTTACCTTCGTTACTGTCGGACGGATAGTACACAAACGCCGTCAGTTCTCTTTTTGAGTGATCTGATGCCGTGTACTCAAAGTCCATCTGGGTTCGACCGACAGTATAGCCGCCAATTGGTTCTGGAAATGCGTCAAAAGTTTTCATTTTCTTGTTCCCCCTTGGCTTTCTTGAGTTCGCTAACAATTTCAGAATATTTATGATCTTCAAGCAGCCCATGACCCATAAAGTCAGCAAAGTACTTGCTAATCTTATGTTGCAGCTTAGAGTCCTTAATATCGAATTCCCTAAAAAACATGACTAAATTAAACTGCATTGACTCAAACATAAAAGAAATCAGGTCGTCGTCAATATCAGGTCGGAGATATCCATCAACCCTCATTCGGCGTAAAATGTCCTTGATTAAGGGGAATGACTCACCCTTTAGCACATTCAGATATACTTTAAGCAAAACATTCTCAGGAATGTATAAAAATGTTTCAATGAGTTTGATCTCCAACTCATTCAGTGGCTCAGTCACAGTGCCATTAACGTTACCAAATAAGCCGGTAAGGAAAAACTGGAAAAGGGAATCTTCATTACTGTTATTAAAATACGCAGCTCTTTTTTGGGTCACATTACGTATTAAGAGACAATAAAGGTCATCTTTGTCTTCAAAATACCGATAAAATGTTCCAGGGTGCATGGACAAACGATCCAAAACCATCTTCATAGTTATATCCTCGTAAAGATGATCAACAAAAAGATGCATAGCGCTATTCGATATTTCCTCGCGCCTTGGTTCATCTAAACGAAAGAAAGTATTTTTTGGCATAGAGTACTCCTTAAGGTGAAGTGTGAATTGATTCTCACTATAACGATAATTAATTCACATGTCAAGTAGTATGGAAGTTTTAAGGGATAGGCAAGAGTTTCTACAGGTAAGATGAACTCAGCTCAACCATAGAGCTTGTACTAGTCGATATTAAAGTGACTTTTTTTATATTTTGGGTATGGTAAGGGTTTGTGATTCTAAAGGTCAGCTTTTCTTAAAAAGATTTTTATGTTGCTTATTCCTCATGAGAATAATTATATTAACAAAGGGTAACATGAAGAAATAACTATGCTATTCCCACACAACGAAGAGAAGAGAGTGATTGATATGGACTATATTAATCGTTGGGGACTATTGAACTCCTTAATTAGCATTATTAATGAAACCTCGGATAATGATACCAATTAACTGGGGGATGGAGCTGATAGAAAGGTGGGAGATTTTTGATAGAAACAAAACGTCTTATAATTAGAGAAATGGTGCAGTCCGATTATGATGCATTGTGCGGAATATTGTGTGATGAGGAAGTAATGCGTGCTGCTTATGAAAGTGCATTCAACTTAGAAGAAGCACAAAATTGGCTTAACAGACATCTCAAAAGATATGAAGAGTATGGTTTTGGACTTTGGGCTGTTGTATTAAAAGAAACAAACAAAATGATTGGTCAATGTGGCTTGACAATGCAAGGCTGGAGAGAAAAAGAAATTTTGGAAATAGGATTTTTGTTTCAAAAAGCGTATTGGCACAAAGGTTACGCAACAGAAGCGGCAATTGCTTGCAAGGAATACGCTTTCTCAGTTCTTAATGCAAATAGGGTTTATTCTATTATTAGGGACACAAATATAGCCTCTCAAAAAGTTGCTGTTCGAAACGGTATGAATATTATTGATAAAGATACTAAGAATTTTAGGAATATAGATATGGAATTTTTTCTGTATTCTGTAGAGCGAACAAAATGAGCATAATACAAGTAATCTTCTTGCTGTAAAAAAATAGACAGGGGATACAACATGCAAAAGAAACACGAGTTTTTACTCGAACTGCGTCCGATAGCTCATTTTTATTGCGCCAAAACTATAATATCTGATTGAGCTTGCTTTCAGGCTCTTCACCATTTTCTACACGTTTTATATTCTTTATAAAGAAATCATATCTTTTTTTATGAAATTTCCGACCATCAGGCATTCCTGCTGTATGGGGGGTAAGTATCACATTACCCAGATTCCGGAGCTCACTGTCCATAGGAAGCGGTTCAGATTCAAACACATCCAGACATGCGCCTGAAATATCCCCGTTTTTTAATGCATTAATCAAGTCTCTTTCGTTGACAATCCCGCCGCGGGCTGTATTGATAAAAAGTGTGGTATTCTTCATTTTCTTGAATACCGCTTTGTTGATCAGTTGTTTGGTTTGCTGATTCAAAGGAATATGTACACTGACTATGTCCGATGTGCTTACAAGAGTATCGAAATCCGTCATTTTCACAAAACCATCCGATTGTACATTGGCATTTCTCGCATAAGCCAGCACATTCATATCAAAAACCCTGCAAAACGCAGCTACTTTTTTTCCGATAGCGCCCAAACCGATAATCCCAATCGTTTTGCCCTTTAATTCACTCCCTGTATAGTCCAATTGATTTTCATCCATCTTGTTTTTCATGAAAGTATCAAGAAACGATATGTTTTTATAAAAAGACAATATCATTGCCATTACGTGCTCGGCCACTGCCTGTGCATTCACCCCTGCAGCATTAGCGACCCAAATGCCGAGCTGTGTACAGGCAGGAACATCTACATTATCAAATCCTGCACCCGTCTGTACCAATTTTAATTTTTTTGCGACAGAAAGCAGGGTGTGATCCACTTTAATATGTTCAGGGATGATTACCTGGCAATCTTCAATATGATGCAGCATTTCTTTTCCGGGCGGGACAACTACAACGTTCCAGTCTTGCGGAAAATACCTTACAATATTTGATTTTGAGGTCTCGCTAAAATAGCCAACGATGAGAATCTTCATTGCTAAACCACCTTTCATAACTCATACCATTCTTCGAATAAAACCCGTTAGATGCTCGTCATTTTATCCTTTTAAAGAAGCAGTAATTATTGCCTTATTATAAACTTCATCGGTAGTAGAAAAGGTCATTGATCAGGACGAGAACTCTCCAGTGAGGATTGGATCCCTCGTCTCTATTAAAAGCATAAAGTATAATGTTGTAAATCTCAAATATTTGTGAACTATATATTTTGCTTATTGGAATAATTCCCCCTAACACATTCATTAGCAGAAGCTAGTAACGGAACAAATACTAATCGTATGGAAAAGAATTCAGATAAACAATATACTAGCTATAACAGTTTATTGTTGGGGTGAATATTAAATGGATGAAGTCAATGAATCAAAACAAATTGTATTACAATTGGGCGGTGCCTTGAAAAAGTACAGAAAAGAAAAAAATATGAGCTTAGATGACTTAGCGGAATTAACGGGCGTAAGCAAACTTACTCTGGGGAATATCGAACGTGGCGAGACCAATCCAACTTTGGCGATTATATGGAAAATATCAAAAGGTATATCTTTACCGCTATTGGCTTTGTTCAAATCAGAAGACTCTGTTAGTTTGTATCGAGCAGGCGAAGGACTGCGATTTTCTAATGATCAAAAAAATTGGATCATTGAACCAGTCTTTAAAAGCAACGGTATTGAAATGTGTCGGGCTTACTTACAGCCGAATAGCTCGTATCACCCTGAAGGTCATCATGTGAATACAACTGAAATTGCAACAGTAATGACTGGTTCCATTGAAATTCAAGTCAACGAAGAGATTTACACATTGAATCAATATGATACGATCAGTTTTCGTGCAGATTGTCCTCACTCTTATACCAATCCTACGAATAGCGAAACAGTGCTCCATATCTCCTTAAAGTATGGTTTCTAAAAATCAAAATTCTACTTATCATGCAACTCCGAATTCCATGACGGGAATTCAGAGTTGTATTTTTGTTTTTAAACGATTTTAATTATATTATAGAATGTTTATTGTAAAAAATAATATATTATAATATACTTTTCTTGTCCACGCGGATGTTATTGCCTCTTTTTTTTCAATCAGCAGGAAACAAACAATGCGTATGAATTCAGAAAAGGAGAATTGAAGAATGCCGAACAGACAAAATAACAACGCTACCCTTGCTTGCCTTTGCTTTATTATCGCCTCTAGTACCCAAATTAGGACGAATGTATGGGGGTGAACGCATCATTTTGATTGCACTAATATTTACGAGCCAACAGAAGGACAGCAACAATGTGAATGTTTGGCGATCCCCTCTTGCCTGGCAAGTAACCTTGTTTATGGGTATAGTTAGTGGTCATCACAACCAATTTGCTTTTGACGGGAACGCTCGGACTTCTTTACGGAAGTTCCAATATCATTACGAGCTGCACGGAAAGGACGATAAAAATGTTTGAGAACATTATGGTGGCCATTGATCAAGATGAAATAACGAACAAAATCCTCGATGCAACCGTTGAAATAGCCCGAAACAAACCAGCTCAAGTTACCTTAATTAATGTCAGCCAGGAATATGTATCGAATGGCATGACATATGTACCAGAGAATTTCTTGGAAGAAATATTGAACGAAATGGAGAAAGCGAGTCTGGAACAATTACAACAAGCCAAATCCAAATTAGAATCTGCGGGGATTAACCCGAAAACAGTTCATCTTAAGGGAAACCCTGCACATGAAATATTAAAATATGCAAGGGATACTGAGCAGCAACTCATTATTATTGGAAGCCGTGGGCTAAGCGGCATAAAAGAAATAATGCTTGGAAGTGTCAGCCACAAGGTTTCACAGCTATCAATTTGCCCAGTTCTCATTGTACATTAACTCCTCTGTACTGCAGAGATGATGCATTGTTATACTGGCGGGTGAGTGTTTATAGTATGAATCATACAGCGGCATTCCAGGATATTTGTGTCCTGCCATGCCGCTGTTTCTATATCTATGGATAAATAAGATAAAACTTGTATCGATTACCACAAAGAACAAGAAGCTGATCCGATTCCCGATTATATGAATATCTAACTATATTCCCAAGTACACCACTCGGTACGTCCCGCCCTATCCAGGTTGCCGCTTAACCAGCCAATAAGTCCACCAACAATGAGTACCACGAGCAGATCCATGGATTGTTCTCCATTCTTCGGGTTTATTATAAGTTATATTGGGCTCAGTGAAATACCACATCTTCCAGTTGGTGGAGGAATCTAAAGTGTCTGTGCTAAGATGAGGGAAAAATAAATTAATGATTCAAGCTGGGGAACGGGCTAGAAGGGGTGCACATTGAAGAAAATACTTGTCATTGACGATGAAATCGCAATCAGAGATTTAATTGAGCTCGTACTGAGAAGAGAAAACTACGTCGTTCAAACGGCTGAAAACGGTAAAATAGCCCTGCAGCTGCTGGATGCTTTCCAACCGGACCTGGTGGTGCTTGACTTGATGCTGCCTGACTGCTCCGGATATGACCTGTGCAAGCAAATCACTGGGAAACGTTCCGTTCCTGTGATCATGCTCTCTGCCAAAAATGAGGTAATCGACAAGGTGTTGGGACTGGAGCTAGGGGCGGAAGATTACATGACTAAACCCTTTGACAATCGTGAATTGCTCGCTCGGATCAAGGTGATTCTGAGAAGAAACGAGAACAAGGAGGAATCAAGTGAAGGAACAGAAGTAAAATCTACGCGCATCATTCATGAAGAGCTGACATTTGATCTGGAAAGCCGAAGGGTGCTGAAAAACGGCGTCCCCGTGTCTTTAACGGCCAAAGAGTTTAAAATTCTGGAAACATTACTCAAAAGGCCAGACAAAATCTTTACCCGGGATGAGCTGCTGCAGATCGGATGGGGATATGACTTTATGGGAGACAGTCGCAGTGTGGATATGACCATCATGCGATTACGGAAGAAGCTGGAGGATAACGCGGACGAACCGAAGTATGTCAGGACGATCTATGGATTTGGCTATCAACTTGGAGGTGGCGAGGCCTGAAGTATGCAACCCGGTTACTGCTGAATTATTTATTTTTCTCCGTACTGTCCTTTGGCATCATCATTTTCGCGGTGAATAAAGCCATCGATTACTACAGCTTCATTACTATTGAAAAACAGATGATGGAGAAGGCGGATCTGTCCGAGTTGTCCTTCCGTGAGGTGTTGGCACAGCATAGATCATCGACAGGAGAGCCGCAGACCAAAGAAATTGTCAGACTTGCTCTGGAGAAGCTGAAAGCTTCAGGCAAGGAAGTACGTATCTATGATAGCTCCAAGCAGTTGCTGGGCTTGGCTGTGGATGGCATCATCATTAATGATGGCAAACCTCTTATTTTTGAAAAGAATATTGAGAAAGCCCTGAGCGGCAGTTATGCCTACACTGTAACGGAAGATCATCTGCTTTATTTTGCCACTCCCATTCGGGATCAATACTACCAAAACGCTTATGTGTATGAGTTCGTGGAGGACATTTCCTACTTTTATGCGATTATGGATCAAATCCGCTATATCCTGTTTGCGGGTGCAGGCGGATTTATTGTACTGATTACGTTATCCAGTCTGTGGATTGCCCGCAACACAACCAAGCCGATTAAGCTGTTGCTTGGCGCTGCGCAAAGTTTCTCCAGACAGGAGTTTCGGAGAGTTCATCTAAATCGGAAGGATGAGCTGGGCATGCTGGCAGATGGGCTGGATTCCATGGGGCGACAGCTTCATGATTACATTCAGTACCAGAAACAATTTGTCTCCAACGTATCTCACGAGTTAAAAACACCATTGGCAGCAATTCGTGGTTTCTCTCAATACTTGGTTGAAGGGGAGAACGAGAACAAGGAGCTGCAAAAAATCTATGCTCATCTGCTGCAGGAATCGGATCGGCTGACGCGCTTGATTAATGAACTATTGTTGCTATCCCGATTCGACAAGGCTGGTTCTAACGAACTGGAAGTCGAGAAGACGGAAATGAACGTACTGATTCAGCAAGTCGCAACGAGTATGGGGGCCAAGGCCAAAGATAAAGGAATCGAGATTATGTTCAGGGAGGCGGAAGCGGAACCGGAGGATAAGCTTCTGACGAGAGTCCACGCCAACGTGAATCCAATGCTGATGTCCCATGCGATCGCCAACCTTGTGGACAATGCCATCAAATATTCAGGCAGTCCATCGCTAATCGAATTGAAGTTGGAATATACGCCAAGTGAGGTAGTTATACGGATACGTGATCAAGGTATCGGTATAGCGGGCGATGAGCTGGAGAGAGTGGAGGAACGCTTTTACCGGGCGAAAAATGCAAGCACAGCGAACGGTTCAGGTCTTGGACTTTCTATTTGCAAAGAGATTGTAGAGCGGTTTAATGGATATATCGACTTGGAAAGTCAAATCGGGGAAGGAACGACCGTTACGATTGTGTTACCCCGTGCGTAAACAGGCGCGTAAATAGTTACGTTACAAGATTAATACAATTCTGCTATGAGACTAACTAATGCTTTTTTTATAATCACTTCATAAGAAGAAATCACACATTTATGGAGGGATCATGATGAAATGGATAAACAAAGCTACAGCTGTTATCTTGCTGAGTATTTTACTAACGATGGCACTGACGGGCTGTCAGTCCAATGGTGCCAAGTCGCCAGAAGCGGCGCAGAACTCGGCTGAAAAAAACACGTCGAACGAACAGGCCAAAGGCGAAGGAGCCTCAAATTCTACTGCGCCTGCTTTAGAAAATTCGGAAGGACAGAGTGCTGAAGCTATTAAGGAAGGTTCGATGGAGAAGGAGGGCAATGTGGTGCTGAAGGAGCTTGCTTTTGTCTATAATGAGCACACCATTGCGATTTCGGATACAGCGAATGAAGATCAGATGCAACAGATGCTGGGCAAACCGGATAACCTGAAATCTCATACGTACAGTGCCGGCGATGGAACAAACATGGATACGTTAATCGGTTTTACAGAAAAGGTTTATACGTATCCTGGTCTGGAGATTAAAACAATCAGTATACCGGAGGGCAAACAAGACTCCATCTTTCATATCGAAATTACAAATCCTAAGTACGCGACAGTGCGAAACATTAAAGCAGGAGATAGCCTGGATACACTCAAAAACGCCTACCCTGAGGGGAAACTGCTTGGTGATGGAGCCCCTAATGAGGAGGATGACTTCCGCTATGAGCCATCCAATTATGTGGATGTGATGTCGTTTCATATCAAGGATGCCAAGGTGGAGAGCATTCAGATTTACAACCTTCTGGACTAATATTTAGTGATCGATGCTAAGCCATTCATACAATTCACCTTTAATACCTGCCCAGGAGAAGGGCAGGTATTTTCTCGTTTATAGACTCAAAAAAACGGAAACTACTAAATTTAGATCCCTTGTATTAAAAAATACTCTTGCACCTCCAGTGACGTGAGATTTTATAATTAATCTAAATTACAAAGGAGGTATTTATGAATAACAATAACAAGTACGCTATTGGGGAATTCTCGGAAAAGACGGGGCTTTCTATTCGAAGCTTGCATTATTATGATGAGAATCGGTGTTTTAAAACCTGAACGGGATACGAGCTCGGGCCATCGTATCTACTCATATCAAGATCTTATAACCCTGCAAAAAATTATGAATTTAAAGTTCTTAGGGTATAGCTTGGAAGAGATTACACGCATATCGAAAAATCAATATCGGCCATTCAAAAAGTGTACAAGGAAATAAAACAACTATACAGTACACCTATTGAGAAACCAGAGGTTCAAGCATTAGTGCAAAAATATCTGGAAGTATCCTTAGCGTACAGCGGACCAGAGATTATAGAAAGTTTTTCTGAGAAAAACGTAGAGACGTTAGATTTTACTGAAATTAAAGAAATGATGCCTTCTCCATTTACAGAGGAAGAAGAAGAATGGCTGAATCAAGCATTAATCTATTATATGAAACAATTAAATGGCGATTGGAGAAGCAGACTCTAATATAAATATACTTGTAAATTGTTCTATATTATAATTTACTTATAGAGGAGCAAGAAAGTGATTTCAAGAAAATTAGCTTAAGTTTGCAACTGGCCTTAATTAGTCCATATGTAAGCCTGGCAGAAGGCACTGCATCAAATGAACAAGAAGTACAAGAACCTAGGAATTATTACTGGCTGGCCATGCACAGGCAAAACGAATTGTAGAAGCCAAATTAAGCTGCATCTACATATGGAGAAGAATAGGGGGATTGATCTGATGTTCATCAGAGAAGCGAGTATTGAAGACTATCCGCAATTGAGACAAATCTATCTGGAGTCCCGTCGGGAGAGCTTTCACTGGGCCAATGCCGATGAGATGTCTCTTGAAGATTTTGACCGGGATACATCGGAAGAACAAATTCTTTTGGCAGAAGAGAACGACCAAGTCCTTGGATTCGCCTCACTATATGTACCTAATCGCTTTATTCACAATTTGTTTGTACATCCGGCTGCTGCAGGTAGAGGCGTTGGCGATCTATTACTCAAAAGCGCTGTGGCAGAATTGGGCACACCCGTCACGTTAAAATGTGTCTCCGAAAATCATAAAGCGTTGAGTTTCTATAAGAAGCGGGGCTGGAGAGCTGTTGTCGAAGAAGGAGAGCCTGGGGCAAAATATTGGGTTCTTGTTTACGAATGAATAATAATCGAATTTAAAGATGATGACGACTCGACGTTCAATCAATGAGGTCTTATACACCTCAAGGTCATAAGTAACCAAACTGATGAATATAAAATGATTCAAAAATAAGTTGAAGCATAAAAAAAGTGAAGAGAGCAAATTAACATCAATGGAACAATGTTTGTCGAGGGACAAGAACATGGTCCCATTGAAGTCGCTATTTTAGCGGCTTTTTTATTTTATAGGTACAAGTTCTTGTCCCGAGCCAAGGACAAGAACTTGTACCGATTGCCGGAATGGACAAGAACATGTTCCTATTCCAGATTAGATGTATATCTAATCGTTATTTGCCCGTTATTTCATTAAGCTAACGGGCAGGTTAGTTGTATAATCAGATGGATCAATTAGACTTGAATATATACTAATTCTATATTCGTCGAGAATCCAACTAAAATGCATATAGTACTATAGCTTTAGGCCGAGAGACAAGTACTGGTCCGCATTGCCGGAACGGATAATGGACTTGCTGCCTTAACAGGCCACCTTATTCCTTTTCTCGGTGCTTGTAGTCATCTCACGTGCTACCGGCGAGGCCGCCGGCGGAGCTAAGTGAGTTGGATCGTTAATCAACCTCAAGCCGATGGGGCTAGGTCAGGGCCGTTCAATGCCTGCGAAGATGCGCAGGACTTCGGCCGCATGGGCGGTGGGGTCGAATGGTGGATTGCCAATCCCATGTGTGATAGGTTCCGTAGTTACGGAGTTCCAAAGCTGTTCGTGTTTGCCTGCGGCAAAGTCGAGGAGGGCGTCTCGGACAAGGTTATCCCGGATCGCTTGCTCGTCGCTATGTCGGGGGCGTTGCTGGCCGACGATGCCGTACATCTCCGTGCCGTGTACCGCTGGCGCACCCTCGACAGGACCAACGGCGAGCAGGTGGGCTTTTCCCCCTGCAGCGGCGTGGGCGAGTGCGGCACGGGCTGCGGGTAGGGTATAGATGTAGTCGGTCAAGAGCGCCCCGCGTACTTCGACTGGAGTACGACCTTTGACGTCGTAGGCGGCGACGATATCCCGAGCACGGCTTCGAGGGATCCGAGACTTCGTTATCAGCTCGTCAACAAGGTTGTCGATGCTGCCCGGGTCGAACTGCTCGGTCGTGTTAATAACCCACCAGTCTACCTCATTCGTCGCCGTGCTAAAGAGAATGTCGACATCGTGGTGACGCCCGGATTCGAGAACTCGCAGCGGTGTGTCGACGAGAACGCCACCGGTCTGAGAGTGATCGTTCACGATGCCAATCGTCGTGTTGTCGATGCCGTTTCGGTCGCCGATGTCACGTGGGCCAACCTTGAAGAGCGTCTCAGAGAGGAGCTTTCCATCCAGGGTGAGCAGTTGTTCGGGATCTTCCGCGATGCCAAGTTCGGTGAGAAACTTGTTCGCTAGTTCTTCAGCCCACCAAGCCGGAACGATCCGAGAGGCGCCGCCGGAGAACGCAGCGAGGCGCTGGTAGAGTCCGTCAGCTGCCGGCGCTGCGAGGAGCGCTATCGAGGAGAACGCGCCGGCGCTGTGGCCGGTGACGGTGACGTTCTGAGGGTCACCACCGAAGCGAGCGATGTTCTCCTTCACCCATCTAAGCGCGGTGATGATGTCCTGTAGGCCGAGGTTGGTGGCGTCCGCGAACGCGCCACCGTATTGGGAGAGCGAGAGCCAGCCGAAAGGGCCGAGCCGGTAGTTCAGGGACACCCCAATGGCGCGGCCGGTGGCTGCGAGGCCTGAGGCGTTCGAGGTAGTCTGTGTGTTTGCGCCGCGTTCGAAGCCTCCACCGTAGATGTAGACGATCACGGGGAGCGGTTCGTCGCCAGCGTCTTTCGGTGCCCAGACGTTGAGGTTAAGGCAGTCCTCACTGAATCCGTTGTCGGCCTCCAACCAGCTATTGTCGCCGGGTTGTAGCGGTGCGGGTCCCTTTTGGTCGTATGGCAGATCAGGGTTGAACGGTAGCAAGATGGGGCGACGGAAGCGTTCTGCGCTGGCGTAGGGGATGCCCAGCCAGGAGCGGATCGCTCGGGCAGTGGTATCCGTGTTGTTCGTATGATGATTCTTTCCTTTGAGAGTGTGGTCAGGTTTCATTTGTATTTCTCCTTTCATAGGTGAAGCATTATGATCATTTTAGGTCATTGTTTATAATAATGAAAGGTGAAATCTAGACTTAAAATGACATATTTGGGACATGGAAGTTAATCTCATCTTCCTTAGAGTGATTAAGGATGCTGTGTTGGTGTGTACACGTCCAACTTGAGGGAAGATATCTTGAATGCCGCAGCCACCTACCATAGAAAATTACGGGTTGTTAACATGTGTTTATTCCGCTTTGTTTTTTACCTGTTTAGGATTGATTTTACATTTCCTAAAAGGCGTATATCCCCCTGAATACAGTGATCCCGCCTGAAATCCCAGGGATTTCGCAAAATGAAGCGGATTACATTCCTTATACTGTTCCATTAAATTTAACATAGTTTGGGCACATGTCCGGGCGTCATCGAGTGCGTTATGGTGATTTAGGCTGATACCGAAATGGTTAGAGATCATGTCTAATTTATGGGAGGATAGCTCTTGTAGCAGCTTTTTCCCGATTCTGTACGTACATAAATATTGTATCTCTGGATAGCTTTTTTCAGCGGCATCTAAGCAATACCTTAATACGCTTATATCAAAAACAGCATTATGTGCAATAATAATTTCTCCAGATACTAATGGTTCAATGGTTGTCCAAAGTTCTTGGTTGCTTGTCAACCATGGAAGGTGTAATACCATGGATGGCAATATTCATTCGATTAAACGACTGTTGTGGATTAATTAGCCATTCATATTCACCAGTTACAATCCCATCTCTAACTTGAACTAAACCCAGAGAGCACGCACTCGATCGGTTAAAGTTTGCAGTTTCAAAATCAATGGCTGTAAAATTCAATAGTTCATTCTCCTTTATCTTCCTATCCATAAGAGTAGGGTAGGACCCGACTATTTAAATACTTTTCCTTTTAAGGGATACACCTTATCGGAAGAAACAAATATCATTTCTTCGGGAAAAAACTTTTTAAAGTACTTTTCCACTCTAAGATGTATATCCATGTGGTACCATTCGGACAACTCGTTCTCTTTAAACAAAAATGGCATTCCTAAGCGCTCAGAACGTTTTCCCCTTGTCCCATCTCCAATGTTAAGTGTGTCGATATAGATCCGATCAACGAAAGACTCCAGTGTTTTAGGAAAATCGGGTGTGAATGGAAGAACAGGCGAAATGGAAGCTTGGGTAGCAATTCCTACGTTATTCACTTCTTTTAATGCCTTCAAGCGTAATTTAATGCCTGGAGCATGGGGAGCGAACAATTGTTTCATATCTTCCCGATCTGTTTCTATAGTCATAGAGACAAGGACCTCACATTTTTGATTTAGTTCAAGTAAGAGATCTAGATCCCTTACGACAAGAGGACTTCGAGTTTGTATCTGAAGGAAATTTGGAGGGTGTTTGATCATTTCCTCTAGAATAGAGCGAGTTAGCTCCGTCTTCCGTTCCAGTGGTTGATAGGGATCAGTTGCAGTAGATAAAAAAAGATTAATGGGTTTATTTCTTCGGCGGAGATTGGCCATCTCATTCCGATAATTTTCGGCCGCATTTGTTTTGATACTTACCCACTCTCCCCACGGAGTATCACTGTACCTTTGAATAGGCATTTCTCTAACATAGCAGTACTTACATCCAAAAGCACAACCACTATACGGATTTAATGAGTGTGTGAAACCGACAGTGGAATCTCCTTTCATTTCAGTTAAGATTTTTTTCGCTGTTTTACTATTAACCTGCATGTTAGCCTCCTTTATTGTGAATGCTGAACCTCAGTTAAATTAAAGAGCTATCGAATCAATCACTATAAGTAACGTGAAAACTTATAATTTACAGATAATATGTGCTGCATTGCTGAGACAACAACGTAACATTTTTTTATTCGTTAAATTAAGTTAGAACCAAACCACTAAAATTTAACTTGTCCTAAGGTATTGCACATCAGAATTGTGTGTGGATCGGCTACACTTGATTGGACAAGAAAAATAAGGGCTTGTAGAATAAACCTATCATGTTAAGGAGCGGATCTCT